>JBOGEN010000199.1:0-6143 GCA_050743265.1 Actinomycetes bacterium | reverse complement strand
GGTCGACGACCCGGTCGCCGCCGCGCTGCGGAGCACGCTCATGGTGCACGGCGACCTCACCCTCACCGCCGGGGGCACGGTCGTGGCCACCACGCTGGCCGGCCCGGACGCCGAGCAGGTGGCGCGTGCCGCCGCGCGGGGCGCCGAGTCCGTGAAGGACGGCGACATGCTCGTGTCGGCGGACCAGCCGGCCACCGACCGCAAGGCCGGGGAGCCGCCGCTCACCGTGGTCGTCACCGCGGAGGAGCCCACGTCCGGGTGGCTCGCCCCGGGCATCGCCACCGTCGTCCTCACCGCGCTCGCGCTCGCGGGGGTGCTCGGCTGGCGCATCGCACGCGACCTGACGCGCCCGCTCGCCGAGCTGACCGCTGGGGCGGAGCGGGTGGCCCGGGGCGACCTCGCTGCGCAGATTCCCGTGCGCTCCCGGGACGAGGTCGGCCGCATGGCCGTCGCGTTCAACGACATGACGGAGCGCGTCCGGGCACAGCTCGACGAGCTCGCCCGTGGCCGCGACGCGCTGCAGGCCAACCTGGACCGCGTCGGGGGCGCGCTGGCCCTGACCCACGACCTCGACGGGATCCTCGACGTGGTCCTCGACACCGCGATGTCGGCGGTGGACGCCGGCGCGGGCGCCGTGTACGTGGGCGTGCACGGCGGGCCCATGCGGGCGCGAGCCACCCGCGGCCTCGCGGACGACCGTCACCCGCTCCCCGACGAGATGACTCCGGGCGTGGGCGTGCTCGGCACGGTGGCGTCCACCGGCGTGCCCGTCCGGGGCGTGCTCGGCGAGCCCGGCCTCGAGCCGGGCCCGGGGGAGCCGTCCAGCGGCACCGTCCTGGCCGCGCCGCTGCGCCGGAGCAGCCTGATCGTGGGCGTGCTCGCGGTGTTCGCCGGGCAGCACCGGCCGCACCTCACCGAGGCGGACCAGGAGACGATCCGCACGCTTGCCGCGCAGGCCAGCGTCGCCGTCGACAACGTTTTGCTGCACGAGGAGGCGCAGCGGCTCTCGATCACGGACCCGCTCACCGGGCTGTGGAACTTCCGCTACCTCTCGATGAGCCTGAACCGCGAGCTGGACCGCGGGTCCCGGTTCGACCGGCAGGTCGCCGTGCTCATGCTCGACCTCGACCACTTCAAGGACGTCAACGACACGTACGGGCACCAGCGGGGCGACGCCGTTTTGCACGAGCTGTCCCACCGGGTCGCCGAGCAGATCCGCGAGGTCGACACGTTCGCCCGGTACGGCGGCGAGGAGTTCGCGCTCGTGCTGCCCGAGACCGACGAGGCCGGCTCGGCGCTCGTCGCCGAGCGTGTCTGCGCCGCCGTCCGGGCGACCCCTTTCGGCGGCCCGGGCGAGACCCCGCTCGCGGTCACCGTCTCGATCGGCTGCGCCCTGTTCCCGCAGCACGGCGGCAACCCGACGACCCTGCTGCGGGCCGCCGACCGTGCCCTGTACGCGGCCAAGCGGGCAGGGCGGGACCGCTGGCGCATCGTCACCGTCGACGTGACCGAGAGCCGTCCCGACCGGCTGCCGGACGCGTCCGACCGGGCCCCCGACGCGTCAGATCGGGCGTCGGGCGGGTCGCCGCAACCCGGGCCGGACGACCGGCCGGGGGGCGCCATCGGGCCGTCCGCCGAATACGCACGGGAGCGCGGGGAGCTCCCGCCACACCGCTAGGGTCGGAGCCATGTCCGGTGCTTCCCACTCCCTGACCAAGGCCGTCGTGCCGGCCGCGGGGCTCGGCACGCGGTTCCTCCCGGCGACGAAGGCCACCCCCAAGGAGATGCTGCCCGTCGTCGACAAGCCCGCGATCCAGTACGTCGTCGAGGAGGCCGTGGCCGCCGGGCTGCCGGACGTGCTCATGGTGACCGGGCGTAACAAGAGACCGCTCGAGGACCACTTCGACCGCGCGTACGAGCTGGAGCACGCGCTCGAGGCCAAGGGAGACGTCGAGCGGCTGGACGCGGTGCGCCGCTCCAGCGAGCTGGCCACGGTCCACTACGTCCGCCAGGGGGACGCGCTCGGGCTGGGCCACGCCGTGCTCTGCGCCGCACCACACGTCGGTCACGAGCCGTTCGCGGTGCTGCTCGGCGATGATCTGATCGACCCCCGCGACCCGCTGCTGCTCCGCATGATCGAGGTGCAGCAGCAGCTGGGCGGCAACGTCGTCGCGCTCATCGAGGTGCCGCACGAGATGGTCGGCCAGTACGGGTGCGCCGCCGTCGAGTCGACGGGCGCGCAGGACGTGGTGCGTGTCCGCGACCTCGTGGAGAAGCCCGCTCCCGCCGACGCGCCCAGCAACCTCGCCATCATCGGCCGGTACGTGCTCGCGCCGGAGATCTTCGACGTCCTCCGCGCGACGCCCCCCGGCCGCGGGGGCGAGATCCAGCTCACGGACGCCCTCATGACCCTCGCCGGCCGCGAACGCGACGGAGGACCGGTGCACGGCGTCCTGTTCTCCGGCCGGCGGTACGACACCGGAGACAGGGCCGACTACCTGCGCACGATCGTCAAGCTCGCGAGCGAGCGCGAGGACCTCGGGCCCGAGTTCCTCGCCTGGCTGCGCGAGTTCGTCGCGTCCCATGACGGCGCCGCCGGTGGGCGGGCCGGGCGCGCCACGGAGACCGTCTCGGGCGGGGTACGCGGGTGAAGTCGGTCGAGGCCCACATCGCGGACGTCCTGGCGGGCGTCCGGCCTCTCGACCCGCTCGACCTCTCGTTGCAGGACGCCCACGGCTGCGCGCTCGCCGAGGAGGTCGTCGCGCCCTGGGACCTGCCGCCGTTCGACAACGCGTCGATGGACGGGTACGCGGTCCGCGTGGACGACCTGAAGGGCGCGGCCGAGGACAGGCCCGTGTCCCTGCCGGTGGTCGGCGACATCGCCGCCGGGTCCAGCACGGTCTCGACCATCCAGGCAGGTCTGACCGCCCGCATCATGACCGGTGCCCCCGTTCCGACGGGCACCGAGGCCGTCGTCCCGGTGGAGTGGACGGACGGGGGCGTGGCCACCGTGTCCGTACGCCAGGTGCCGGAGCCCGGGCAGCACATCCGGCGCCACGGTGAGGACGTGAAGAAGGGCGACGTGGTGCTCACGTCGGGCATGCGGCTCGGACCGGCCCAGATCGGCCTGCTGGCCGCGGTCGGGCGCGACCGGGTGCACGTCCGCCCCCGTCCTCGCGTGGTGGTGCTCTCCACGGGCAGCGAGCTGGTCGAGCCCGGAGTGCCGATCGCCGGCGGTCAGATCAGCGACTCGAACAGCTACATGCTCACCGCAGCGGCCAAGGAGACGGGTGCGCTCGTCTACCGCATCGGCATCGTCCGTGACGATGCCCGCACCCTGCTGGCGACGCTCGAGGACCAGCTCATCCGGGCCGACCTCGTGGTGACCAGCGGAGGCGTGAGCGCCGGGGCGTACGACGTCGTCAAGGAGGTGCTGACCCGGCTGGGCACGGTGAAGTTCGAGCAGGTCGCCATGCAGCCGGGCAAGCCTCAGGGGCACGGGACCATCGGCCCCGACTCCACCCCGATCCTCACGCTGCCGGGCAACCCGGTCAGCGCGTACGTCTCGTTCGAGGTGTTCGTCCGTCCGGTGCTGCGCTGCATGTTCGGGGTCGAGCCGCTGCACCGTCCCGTCGTCCGGGCCGTCTGCACGCACGAGCTCACCTCGGTCCCGGGCAAGCGCCAGTACCTGCGGGCGACGCTCGAGCGCGAGGAGGGCGGCTTCACCGTGAGCCAGGTCGGCGGGCCCGGCTCCCACCTCATGGGCGACCTCGCGCTGGCGAACGCGCTCATCGTCCTCGGGGAGGACGTCACCGGCCTGCCCACCGGTAGCGAGGTCGACGTCATGGTGCTGGAGCGCAGGCAGTCATGACCGGCAGGTCCTCCCGGCTCACCCACGTCGACGAGGCGGGCGCGGCCCGCATGGTCGACGTCGCCGGCAAGCAGGTCTCCGCACGGACGGCCCGGGCCACGGGCCGGGTGCGGGTGTCCGCCCAGGTCGTCGCCCTGCTGCGCGGCGAGGGCGTACCCAAGGGCGACGCGCTGGCCGTCGCGCGCATCGCCGGCATCCAGGGGGCCAAGCGCACCCCCGACCTCGTGCCGCTGTGCCATCCCATCGCGGTCCACGGGGTCGTCGTGGACCTCACCGTGGGCGACGACGCGGTCGAGATCGAGGCGACCGTACGAACGGCCGACCGCACGGGCGTGGAGATGGAGGCGCTGACCGCGGTCACCGTCGCAGGCCTCACGCTGGTCGACATGGTCAAGGCGGTCGACCCCGCGGCGGTCATCACCGACGTCCGCGTCGAGGAGAAGACCGGCGGCGCGTCCGGCGACTGGCACCGGGACATGGCGCAGGAGCCGAGCCCCGGTGAGTGAGCGGCGCGCGCTGGTGGTCACCGTGTCCAACCGGGCGGCGGCGGGCGTGTACGCCGACGAGGGCGGCCCGCTGATCGTGGACGCCCTGTCCGGGGCGGGCTTCGCCGTCGACGGTCCCCAGGTCGTCCGGGACGGCGAGCCGGTCGAGGTCGCACTGCGCGAGGCCGTCGCGGCCGGGTACGACGTCGTCGTCTCCACCGGGGGCACCGGGCTCACCCCGCTCGACCTGACCCCGGAGATGACCCGGCGGGTGCTCGACCGCGAGGTCCCGGGGCTGGCCGAGGCGATCCGTGCCGAGGGGCGTACGAAGGTGGCGTCCGCGTCGCTGTCCCGTGGCGTGGCCGGGCTCGCCGGGAGCACCCTGGTGGTGAACCTGCCGGGGTCGCCCGGTGGGGTGAAGGACGGCATGGCCGTGCTCCTGCCGGTGCTCGGGCACGCCGTCGACCAGGTTCACGGAGGCGACCACTGAGCGTCGGCTGGCCCGTCCGCCTGGCCGAGGGTCCGGTCGGGCTCCGTCCGCCGCGCCGCCGCGACTCGGCCGCGTGGGCACGGGTCCGCGCCCGCAACGTGGACTGGCTCGGGCCGTGGGAGGCCACCTCCCCGCCCCAGGAGTCCGGCGAGGCGACCATCCCGTACGCGGCGATGCTGCGGCGATGGCGACGGGAGGCGCGGGCCGGCACGATGTTGCCGTTCTTCGTCACGTACGAGGGCCGTTTCGCGGGGCAGTGCAACGTCGCCGGCATCACGTACGGCGCGTTTCGTAGTGCATCCGTCGGGTACTGGCTCGACCGTGCGCAAGCGGGCCAGGGCGTCATGCCGACGGCCCTCGCCCTCGCGGTGGACCACTGCTTCACCGTCCTGCGGCTGCACCGCATCGAGGTCAACATCCGCCCGGAGAACCGCGCCAGCCGACGCGTCGTGGAGAAGCTCGGCTTCCGCGAGGAGGGCATGCGTCGGCGCATGCTGCACATCGACGGCGCCTGGCGTGACCACATCTCCTACGCGCTCACGACGGAGGAGGTGCCGGACGGGCTGCTGCGGCGGTGGCGGTCCGGCCACACCCGGTCGTCCTAGCCGAGGGAGTCGGTGTCGGTGGGCACGTGTAGCCTCTTTCGTTCTCCGCGACACGCCGCTGGCGGTGACGTGGCCGACGGACGCGGGACCTTAGCGTGGAGTCCGTGAACGGCAGCGGCCTCATCTACGCGGGCATCGTGGTGCTCTGGGCCGTCGTGCTCGTGCCCATGTGGCTTCGCCGTCATGACGAGGACGTCGAGTCCGCCGACCGCTTCAGCGCCGCCATGCGCGTGCTCTCCCGGCACACGACCGAGGGGAGCATCACCGAGGCAGCGCCGGATGAGGGCATACCGGATGAGGTCCTACCGGCTGAGGTCGCGCCGGATGAGGTCGCGCCTGACGAGTCTGCCGAGCTCACCGAGGCCGACCCCGGGTCGGCCGAGCCCAGCGTCACCCAGCAGCCCGCCGACCGGGCCCGCATGCTGGCCCGGCGCCGCCGTACGCTCGGCCTGCTCCTGCTCGCCACCCTGGCCACGGCCGCGCTGGCGGCCACACGCCTGATGCCGTGGCCGGTTGTGGCGGCGCCCGTCCTGCTGCTCGTCCTGTTCGTGGTGAGCCTGCGTCGCCAGGAGCGACGGGCCGCCGCGGCACGCCTGCGGCTCGAGGCCCTGCGGCGCGAGCGGGTCGAGCGGCCCCGTACGCCGGCCGCGCCGGCACCCACGGAGCAGGCCGCGCCCGCCGCGGCCTGGGAG
>JBOGEN010000198.1:0-27204 GCA_050743265.1 Actinomycetes bacterium | reverse complement strand
GCCCTCAGTCGTGCGCGGGGCTGGGGGACTGGCTAGGCCGAACGGGTGACTCACCCGCCGCCTACGTCCGGTTACCGCCCGTCTCCGCCGACGCGCGCGAGCCAGAAGGTGAGGCCCAGGTCGGCGTCGCGGCGGGCGTCCAGGTCGCCGCCCGGCCGGCCCTCGTCCATCGACACGGCGAGCGTCTCGTCGCCGACGAGTGCGCCGTGCTCGCGGAGCGCATCGGCGAGGTCGCCCTCGGCGTCCCACCACAGGCGGATGCGGTCGCTCACCTCGAGCCCGCTCGACTTGCGCGCGTCCTGGACGAGCCGGACGACCTCGCGGGCGAGTCCTGCGCGACGCAGCGCCGGCGTCACCTCCAGGTCGAGCGCCACCGACTCGCCCGAGGCGCTGGCCACGGCCCAGCCCTCGCGCGGGGTCTCCGTGACGATCACCTCGTCGGGCGAGAGGGCGACCTGCTCGCCGTCGACCTCGACGGACGCGGAGCCCCGGGCCAGCGCGGTCGCCAGCCCGGACGGGTCCGCGGCAGTGATCGCGGCGGCCACCGTGGGGGTGGCCTTGCCGAAGCGGCGTCCCAAGGCACGGAAGCTCGGTTTCACGCTCACGTCGACAAGGGCGTCCGCGGCGCCACCCAGCGGCTCGAGGGCCATGACGTTCAGCTCGTCCGCGACCTCGCGGCGCAGCCCGTCGGGGAGACGCTCCCAGCCCGGCGCGCCGACCAGCGCGCGGGCCAGGGGCTGGCGGGTCCGTACGCCGGAGTCGGCCCGGGCCGCCCGGCCCAGCTCGACCAGGCGACGCGCCAGCGCCACCTGCTCGGTCAGGACGGGATCGACGAGGGACGCGTCCCGGACCGGCCAGGCGGCCAGGTGCACCGAGTCGGCGACGGCGTCCCGCACGGGGCGGACGACGTCCTGCCAGACGCGCTCGGTGACGAAAGGCACCAGCGGGGCCATGAGCAGGGTGAGCGACTCGACGCACTCGTGCAGCGTCGCGAGGGCTGCGGGGTCCCCGTTCCAGAAGCGCCGGCGTGACCGTCGGACGTACCAGTTCGACAGGTCGTCCACGAAGTCGGCGAGGAGCCGTCCGGCGCGCTGGGTGTCGTAGCCCTCGAGCGCCTCGTCCACCTGCCCGACGAGCCGGTGCAGCGCGGAGAGGGCCCAGCGGTCCAGCAGCGTCCGGTCCGCGGCCGGCGGGTCGTCGGCGCCGGGCGCCCAGCCGGCCGTCCGGGCGTAGAGCACCTGGAACGCGACCGTGTTCCAGTACGTGAGCAGCGTGCGGCGGACGACCTCCTGGATCGCCTCGTGACCCACCCGTCGCGCCGACCACGGGGAGCCGGACGCCGCCATGAACCAGCGCACCGCGTCCGCGCCGTGGCGGTCCATGAGCGGGATCGGCTCGAGGACGTTGCCGAGGTGCTTGCTCATCTTGCGGCCGTCCGCGTCGAGGATGAGCCCGAGGCAGAGCACGTTCTCGTACGCGCCGCGGTCGAACACCAGCGTGCCGATCGCCATGAGCGTGTAGAACCACCCGCGGGTCTGGTCGATGGCCTCGCAGATGAAGTCGGCCGGGTACGCCTTCGTGAAGATCTCGTCGCTGCCCGGCGAGTGCGGGTAGCCCCACTGGGCGAACGGCATCGAGCCCGAGTCGTACCAGGCGTCGATCACCTCGGGGACACGCCGCGCCTCCGCGCCGCAGTCGGGGCAGGCGAACGTGACCTCGTCGACGTACGGGCGGTGCGGGTCGAGCCCGGACAGGTCGCGCCCCACCAGCCCGCCCAGCTCCGCGCGGGAGCCCACGCACCTGACGTGGCCCTCGTCGCAGCGCCACACGGGCAGCGGGGTGCCCCAGTACCGGTTGCGGGACAGTGCCCAGTCGACGTTGTTGTCCAGCCAGTCGCCGTACCGGCCGTGCTTGACCGACGGGGGGAACCAGGCGGTGCGCTCGTTCTCGCGCAGCAGCGCCTCCTTGACCGCGGTGGTGCGCACGTACCAGGACGGCTGCGCGTAGTAGATGAGCGGGGTGTGGCAGCGCCAGCAGTGCGGGTACGCGTGCTCGTAGCTCTGGTGCCGGTACAGCAGGCCGCGCGCGGCGAGGTCGTCCACCAGGCTCGCGTCCGCGTGCTTGAAGAACTGCCCCCCGACCAGCGGAAGGTCGGCTTCGAACGTGCCGTCGCCCCGGACGGGGTTGACCACCGGCAGCCCGTACGCCCGGCAGACGGCCAGGTCGTCCGCGCCGAACGCGGGGGACTGGTGCACGAGGCCGGTGCCGTCGTCGGTGGTCACGTACTCGCCGAGGACGACGAAGTGGCCGGGCTCTCCTTCGGGCCAGTCGACGATCTCGAAGGGGCGCGTGTACGACCAGCGCTCCATCTCCCGCCCGGTGACGCGGGCGACGGTCTCGTACCCCGTGCCGAACACCGCCTCGGCGAGCGGCTCGGCGACCACGAGCACCTCGCCGTCGTCCGTGCGCACGGCGACGTACGCGACGTCGGGGTGCACCGCCACGGCCGTGTTGGAGACCAGCGTCCACGGGGTCGTCGTCCAGACCAGCAGGGCGCCGCCCGCCTCGGCGAGCGGCCCCGAGGTGAGCGGGAAGCGCACGAACACGGACGGGTCGGAGATCGTCTCGTACCCCTGGGCCAGCTCGTGGTCGGACAGCCCGGTGCCGCAGCGCGGGCAGTACGGGGCGACACGGTGGTCCTGGACGAGGAGCCCCCCGTCGAAGATCTGCTTGAGGGACCACCAGACCGAGTCGACGTAGCCCGGGTTCATCGTCCGGTAGGCCCGGGACATGTCCGTCCAGTAGCCCATCCGCTCGGTCATCTCCTCGAACGCGTCCACGTGGCGCTCGACGGACTCGCGGCAGCGCGCGTTGAACTCGGCGATGCCGAAGGCCTCGATGTCCTGCTTGCCGGTGAAGCCGAGCTCCTTCTCGACGGCGAGCTCGACCGGGAGGCCGTGACAGTCCCAGCCGGCCTTACGGGGGACGTGGTAGCCCTTCATCGTCCGGTAGCGGGGGAAGACGTCCTTGAAGACGCGTGCCTCGACGTGGTGGGTGCCCGGCATGCCGTTGGCCGTGGGCGGCCCCTCGTAGAAGACCCACAGCGGGCCGCCCTCGGACTTCTCCAGCGTCCGGTCGAAGATCTTCTCCCGGCGCCAGAACGCGAGCACGTCGTGCTCCATGGCGGGCAGGTCGACCTGGGCGGGTAGTGGGCGGTACATCGGCGGTACGACCTCCGGCAACGGACGGCTGGTTCAGGAGCCGGAGGGACGACACCCGACGGTGCGGGGGCCGCGGTACCACCCTCCTTGGCCACGGACGGACCGCGACCCTCTCGCTTCGCCGCCGCTGCCGGGTCTACTGGGCACGGCCGGGCCGCGCCGTTCTTCCGGCGGCTCGGGGGTGATCTTCGCCCCGCGCACACCCCCGGGCTCGCACCGTCCCCGGGTCGCTGGTGGCTGCGTGCGGGGGTACTCGACCCCGTCGACGCCTGCAGGCTGGAGCGACAATAACGCACACTGGCGGGGTGGACGCTCCCATCACGGCCCGGGTCGGCCTGCGGGTCCGCGCCGGGGCGTCCCGGACGGCGGTCGGGGGTCGGTACGGCGACGCCCTGGTCGTCGCCGTCCGTGCCCGCCCGGTGGAGGGGCAGGCCACGGAGGCCGCGCTGCGGGCGCTCGCCGAGGCGCTGGGCGTCCCGCGTCGTCAGGTCAGGCTGGTCTCCGGGGCGATCGCGCGGGACAAGGTGGTCGAGGTCAGCCAGCCGCCGTACGACTTCGAAGCCCGGCTCGAGCGGTTGCGGGGGAGCTGACGAAGGGGCCCGAGGGCGCCCCGTGGCGGCGGCCCGAGGGGGCGGTGGCCACGCAGGACGCCCGTGTCTGTCCTGATCTGTGAGGTGGTGTGTGGCGTGTGCGATTGCTGGGTACCCCCGGCCGACTTATCCTGCCCGCACCATCCGCAAAGGTGATCGCGTTGGGTCACAAGGGGGCCGCGCCATGCCGGAGACCGTCGAGTACGACGAGATGCGCTCGTCCGGCACGGTGAGCGCGGCCACGTCACGGCGTACGGGGAGCGCCGCGACACGCCGGGTCACCGGCACCCGTACCGCCCGGAAGGTGACCAAGGCGTCCGGGACGGTGAAGAAGGCGGCCACGTCCACCGTGAAGGGGACGCGGGCCAAGACCACGAGGGCCAGCGCGAAGAAGGCCCCGGCCCGAAAGGCCCCGACGAGGAAGACGGCGACGTCGGCACGCGCCGGCGTGGCGAAGGCTCCGACGCGGAAGACCACGACGCGGAAGAAGACGCCGACGAAGGCGCCCTCGAGAAGGGCCCCGGTATCGGCGACGGGGGCGAAGAAGGCCGCCAAGGCTGCCGCGAAGCGGACACCTCGGAAGACGGCCACCCGGAAGGCCGTGACCCGGAAGGCCGCGACCCGCAAGACCGCGACCCGCAAGGCCGCGACCCGCAAGACGACCGCGAAGAAGACGCCGGTCAGGACGGCTGCGACTAGGAAAGCTGCCACAAGGAAAGCTCAGGGACCGCGGAAGACCACGACGGGAAAAACGACCACCACGAGGGCGCCGGCGCGAAAGCCCGCGACGACGAAGCGCACTGCGACGACTCAGCGCACCGCGACGACCAAGCGCACCGCGGGGGCGAAGGCCGGCGGCCGGGCGGCCGGGTCCGCCGCCGCGGCGAAGTCGGCGGCCAAGTCCGCCGCGAAATCGGCGGCGCGGTCCGCGGCGAGCAGGAAGACTGGGGCCAGCACGACGTCGCGCCGCTCGGGCGCGACGACGACCGCATCGGGGAGAAGGGCCGGGACGGCGAGATCGTCCCGCACGACGAAGGCCACACCACGGGGCGCCGGATCGGCCAAGGCCGGGCCGTCGAACCGGGGCGGCTCGCGCGGGGCGACGGGCAGGCAGGCGGCGGCAGCTGCCGGCCGTACCACGACATCTCCCCGGGGCGCCGCCAGCAGCGGCAGGGCGACCGGGCCAAGCACCGCGGGTGGACCGCCCGCGGAGAAGGCGACGGTGAGGCCGGTGACCCGCAAGAAAGCACCCGCGGCTGAGAAGGCGGTCGCTCCTGTGCCGGCCGTCTCCGAGCCGCCGTCGAGCGGCGGGCCGCCGGTTCCCGGGCCACGGCGGACGCGGTCGGCCGCGTCCCGGGTGGCCCCGAAGCTCGCCGTCCGCGCGGACGAGTCGCCCTGGACCGCCGACGAGCTCGCCGGCGTCCGCGCCGAGCTGGAGTCGCAGGCCACCCGCCTGCGCACGGAGATCGCCTCCGCCGAGCACGACCTGGCCGACCTGCTCCGCGATGCCGGGGACGGCGCCGGCGACGACCAGGCCGATGCCGGCAGCAAGGCGTTCGAGCGCGAGCACGAGATGTCCCTGGCCAACAACGCCCGTGACCTGCTGCTTCAGAACGAGAGGGCGCTCGACCGCATCGAGAACGGCACGTACGGAGTCTGCGAGAGCTGCGGCAACCCGATCGGCAAGGAGCGCCTCATGGTGTTTCCTCGTGCGACCCTGTGCGTCTCATGCAAACAGCGCCAAGAGCGCCGCTGACCGGCGCGCCCCCCGTCCAGGAGGCTCCGATCCGTCCCCGTCGCCGGATCGGCGTCCTCGTCCTCGTGGCCCTCGTGGTCCTGGTCACCGACCTGAGCAGCAAGCTCGTCGTGGTGGCACGCCTGGAGGGGGAGCCACCGATCGAGCTCCTCGGTGGCCTGCTCACCCTCCGGGTGATCCGCAACGCCGGGGCGGCCTTCGGGCTGGCCGAGGGGTTCACGCTGCTGTTCACCTGCGTGGCGGTCGGGGTGGCCGTGGCCATCCTGCGGACGGCCCGCCGGCTGCATAGCCTGCCCTGGGCGGTCGCGCTCGGGCTGCTGCTCGGCGGCGCGGTCGGCAACCTGACCGACCGGCTGTTCCGCGACCCGGGGCCGCTCCGGGGCCACGTCGTCGACTTCCTCGAGCTTCCCCACTGGCCGGTGTTCAACCTGGCCGACTCGGCGATCGTCTGCGGTGGCGTGCTGGCGGTCCTGTTGGCCGCGCTCGGCCGGCACCTCGACGGCACGCACGGCGAGCCGGCCGAGGGGGAGCCGACGGGTCATGAGTCGGCCGGTGAGGAGTCGGCCGGTGGGGAGTCGGCCGGTGGGGAGCCGGCCGCCGGGCGCGGATAATCCTCGGGTGACCTTCCACGCCGCCGAGACCACACCCGAGGAGGGGTCGGAGTCGCGGACCCTCCCCGTCCCCGAGGGGCTCGAGGGCGAGCGGCTCGACACGGCCCTCGCCCGGCTGTTCGGCCTGTCCCGAAGCAAGGCAGCCGACCTGGCCGCGCAGGGCCGGGTCCACCTCGACGGCCGGACGGCCGGAAAGTCCGACCGGGTGATCGCGGGCGCCCGGCTCGACGTACGCCTGCCGGCCCCGCCCGCACCGCCCACCGTGCGGGCGGACCCGGTGCCGGGCATGCGGGTGGTCCACGACGACGACGACCTGGTCGTGGTGGACAAGCCGGTCGGCGTCGCCGCTCACCCGAGCCCGGGCTGGACGGGCCCCACCGTGCTGGGCGGCCTGGCCGCCGCGGGCTACCGGATCGCGACCTCGGGAGCGGCCGAGCGGCAGGGCATCGTGCACCGCCTGGACGTGGGCACCAGCGGGCTCATGGTGGTGGCCAAGAGCGAGCGGGCGTACACCCTGCTCAAGCGCGCGTTCAGGGAACGCGAGGTGGACAAGCACTACCACGCGCTCGTGCAGGGCCACCCCGACCCGACCCACGGCACCGTGGACGCGCCCATCGAGCGCCACCCCACCCACGACGCCCGGTGGGCCGTGGTCTCCGGTGGCAAGCCGAGCGTGACCCACTACGAGACCATCGAGGCGTTCCGGGCGGCATCCCTGCTCAGCGTGCGGCTCGAGACCGGCCGGACGCACCAGATCCGCGTCCACATGGCCGCGCTGCGACACCCCTGCGTGGGTGACCTCATGTACGGGGCCGACCCCACCCTGGCCGAGCGTTTGGGTCTCTCCCGGCAGTGGCTGCACGCTCTGGGGCTCGGCTTCGCCCACCCGGCCTCCGGGGACCAGGTGACCTACACCAGCGAGTACCCCGAGGACCTGGCCCACGCCCTCGAGGTCGTACGGTCCGCGTCGTGAGCATGAGCAACGGCCCGATGCACGGGCAGGTGAACGGTGCGGTGAACGGGCAGGGCAGGCCCGACGTCGAGCCCGGCGACCCGGACGGCCTCGACGTCGTCCTGGCGACCACCCCGCTGCAGGTGGAGGCGGCGTACGACGTCCGCACGAAGGTCTTCGTCGACGAGCAGGGCGTCCCTCCCGAGCTCGAGATGGACGCGCAGGACGACCACGCCGACCACCTGCTCGCCACCCGCGACGGCCGGCCGGTCGGCGCGGGACGCCTCGTCGTCGAGCCCGCCGGCTTCGCGGGCGCCGACCCCACGCTCGGGGACGTGGCCCATCTGGGCCGGCTCGCCGTCCTGCCGGACGCGCGGGGCACCGGCCTCGGGGTGGCCCTGGTCCGCGCGGTGGAGGCCCGGGCGGCCGAGCGGGGGCTGGTCCTGGTGGTCCTCGCGGCGCAGACCCACGCACTGGGGTTCTACGAGCGCCTCGGCTACGAGCCCTACGGGGACGTCTTCGACGACGCCGGCCTGCCGCACCGGATGATGCGGAAGCACCTCTGAGTCCGGCGTGGGTGCCGCGGGCTGTCGCCCGGCGCCACTAATCTCGGACGGGTCGCGAGGCGTCCGGTCATGGCTCACCCGGCGTGGCGTCCCGCGGTCCCTGCGTACCCGGCTGCGGCCGTGAAGGAGGCGTCGCCCCCGTGACTTCCGGTGACTCGTTCGTGCACCTGCACGTGCACACCGAGTACTCGATGCTCGACGGGGCCGCCCGGCTCTCCGACCTCTTCGCCGAGGCGAAGAAGATGGACATGCCGGCGATCGCGATGACCGACCACGGCAACGTCTTCGGGGCGTACGACTTCTGGAAGCAGGCCACGGGCGCCGGGCTCAAGCCGATCATCGGCACCGAGGCGTACCTCGCGCCGGGCAGCCGCTTCGACCGCCGCCGGGTGGCGGTCGGGCGGGGGTCGGTGTCCGAGGACAACCCCGGTGAGATGTACACCCACATGACGCTGCTCGCCGAGAGCCAGCAGGGGCTGCAGAACCTGTTCCGGCTGTCCTCGCTCGCGAGCCTCGAGGGCTACTACTACAAGCCGCGGATGGACCGCGAGATCCTCTCTGAGTACGGCGCCGGGCTCATCGCCACCACCGGCTGCCCGTCCGGTGAGGTCAACCGGCTGCTCCAGCGCGGGCGGTACGACGAGGCGAAGCAGGCCGCGTCCGACTACCGCGACATCTTCGGGCCGGACAGCTTCTTCTGCGAGCTCATGGACCACGGCATCGACATCGAGCGCCGCGTCCGCGAGGACCTCGTCCGCCTCGCCAAGGAGCTGAGCCTGCCGTTCGTCGCCACGAACGACCTGCACTACACGTACGCCTCTGACGCGCGCGCCCACGAGGTGCTGCTGTGCGTTCAGACCGGCAAGACGATCGCCGACCCGAACCGGTTCAAGTTCGACGCGGCCGACTTCTACCTCAAGAGCCCGGAGGAGATGCGCCACCTGTGGCGCGACTTCCCCGACGCCTGCGACAACACGCTGTGGATCGCCGAGCGCTGCGACGTCACGTTCCACGAGGGCGCGGACCTCATGCCGCGCTTCCCTGTTCCGGAGGGCGAGACCGAGGAGTCGTGGCTGCGGGCCGAGGTCGAGCGCGGGCTTGCCCGGCGGTTCCCCGACGGCGTGCCGGACGAGCACCGCCGGCAGGCCGAGTACGAGGTCGGCGTCATCTGCCAGATGGGCTACCCGGGCTACTTCCTCGTCACGGCCGACCTCGTGCGGTACGCGAAGGAGAACGGTATCCGCGTCGGCCCGGGCCGCGGCTCGGCGGCCGGCGCGATCATCGCGTACGCGCTGGGCATCACCGCGCTCGACCCGATGCGTCACGGCCTGCTGTTCGAGCGGTTCCTCAACCCCGAGCGCGTGTCCATGCCCGACATCGACATGGACTTCGACGAGCGCCGGCGCGGTGACATGATCCGGTACGCCACCGAACGGTACGGCGAGGACCGGGTCTCGCAGATCATCACGTTCGGCACGATCAAGGCGAAGGCCGCGATCAAGGACGCGTCCCGGGTGCTCGGCTACCCGTACGCGCTGGGCGACCGCATCACGAAGGCCATGCCGCCCGCGGTCATGGGCAAGGACATCCCGCTGTCGGGCATGTTCGACACCGCGCACACGCGGTACGGCGAGGCGGGGGAGTTCCGCGCCCTGTACGAGGCCGACGAGGACGTGAAGAAGGTCGTCGACACCGCGAAGGGCCTCGAGGGGCTCAAGCGTCAGTGGGGCGTGCACGCCGCGGGCGTCATCCTGTCCGCGGAGCCGCTGATCGACGTCATCCCGATCCAGCGCCGCGAGCAGGACGGCGCGGTCATCACACAGTTCGACATGGGGGCGTGCGAGACCCTCGGGCTGCTGAAGATGGACTTCCTCGGCCTGCGCAACCTCACCGTCCTGGACGACTGCCTGTCCAACATCGAGCTCAACCACGGCACCGCGCTCGACCTCGAAAGCCTCGAGCTCAACGACCGCAGGGCGTACGAGCTGCTCGCGCGCGGCGACACGCTCGGTGTGTTCCAGCTCGACGGCGGGCCGATGCGGTCGCTGCTGCGTGCGATGGTGCCCGACAGCTTCGAGGACATCTCCGCGGTCCTCGCGCTCTACCGCCCCGGGCCGATGGGCGCCAACGCCCACATCGAGTACGCCGACCGCAAGAACGGCCGCAAGCCCGTGGTGCCGATCCACCCGGAGCTCGCCGAGCCGCTCTCCGAGATCCTCGGCGACACGTACGGGCTGATCGTGTACCAGGAGCAGGTCATGGCGATCGCCCAGCGTCTCGCCGGGTACTCGCTGGGCAAAGCGGACCTGCTGCGCCGTGCGATGGGCAAGAAGAAGCGCGAGATCCTCGACAAGGAGTTCGTGCCGTTCGAGGCCGGCATGCAGGCCAACGGCTTCTCCGCCGGTGCCATCACCACGCTGTGGGACATCCTCGTCCCGTTCTCCGACTACGCCTTCAACAAGGCGCACACCGCGGGGTACGGGCTGGTCTCGTACTGGACGGCGTTCCTCAAGGCGAACTACCCGGCCGAGTACATGGCCGCCCTTCTCACGTCGGTCAAGGACGACAAGGACAAGTCCGCGCTGTACCTCAACGAGTGCCGCCGCATGGGCATCAAGGTGCTGCCGCCCGACGTCAACGAGTCCGACGCCAACTACACGCCGAGGGGTTCGGACATCCGGTTCGGGCTCACCGCGATCCGCAACGTGGGCGCGAACGTGGTCGCCTCGGTCCTTGCCACCCGCAGGTCGGTGGGCCGGTTCTCCTCGTTCCCCGACTTCCTCGACAAGGTCGAGGCGCAGGTCTGCAACAAGCGGCTCGTCGAGTCGCTCATCAAGGCGGGCGCGTTCGACTCGCTCGGGCACACCCGCGCCGGGCTGCTCGAGCAGCACGAGCGGCTCATCGACAACGTCATCGACGACAAGCGCAACGCCGCCCGCGGACAGGACTCGCTGTTCGCCGCAAGTGCCGAGCCGGACGAGGTCGCCTTCGGCCTCGACGTGACGTTCTCACCCCGTGAGTGGGACAAGACCACGCTGCTCGCGTTCGAGCGGGAGATGCTCGGCCTGTACGTGTCCGACCACCCCTTGCTCGGGGTCGAGCACGTGCTCGCCGCCGCGACCGACTGCTCGGTGGCCGCGCTCACGTCCGAGGAGCGTCCGGACGGCGCGATCGTCACCGTCGGCGGGCTGCTGGCGAACCTCTCCCGCCGGGTCACCAAGCAGGGCAACCCGTGGGCGATGGGCACGCTGGAGGACCTCGAGGGGGCCATCGAGGTCATGTTCTTCCCGCAGACCTACCAGCTGTACGGCACGGTGCTCGTCGAGGACGCGGTGCTGTGCGTGCGGGGCCGGCTGGACCGGCGCGAGGACGTCCCCAAGCTCGTCGCGATGGAGGTCACCGTCCCCGACCTTTCCGAGGCGCCACGGGGGCCCGTGGTCATCGCCCTGCCCACAACGCGGTGCACGCCTCCGGTGGTGGAGCGGCTCAAGGAGGTGCTCGCCACCCACCCCGGCGTCACCGAGGTGCACCTCGCGCTGCAGGCGTCCGGGCGTACCACGCTCATGCGGCTGGACGAGCGCCTGCGGGTGACTCCCTCACCGGCGCTCATGGGGGACCTCAAGCACCTGCTCGGCCCCGCTTGCCTCGGCTGAGCCAGGGCGGGCTTGGCCACGCACGGCTGGGCCAGGACCCGTCCCCGTACGGCACGTTGTGGTCACGACCTGTGGAAACGGGCCGGTGCCACCGGGCTGCGGCCTATGATCTGCACGCTTCCCGCTCCACTCGGAGGGGCGCCATCGCGGTTGCGAGGGAGACCACGTGAGCAGTGACCACCCCGGGCCCCCGGCTCCGCCTCCCAGCGGTGGCGGTGCCCCGCCGCCCGGCTCCGAGCCGGGCCCCGAGCCCGGCCCGCCGTCCGGCTCCGAGCCTGGTGCGGAGCTGCTGGACGGTGGTGCCTCGGGTGGGCGCCCGCTCGCGGCGTGGGTCGTCCCGACCGTGGTCGCGGTGGTCCTGGTCGCGCTCGTCGGGGGCGCGTTCGCGGTGGGCTCGGCCCTGCGCAGCGGGGGGTCTCAACCGGAGAACGTGCTGCCCGGCGACGCGGTCGCCTTCGCCAAGCTCGACCTCGACCCGTCCGCCGGGCAGAAGCTCGCGGCTCTGCGGTTCATGCGGCAGTTCCCCACGCTCGAGGACCAGGTCAAGGGCGATGACCTGCGCCGCTCGCTGTACGAGGCGCTCTCCGAGGGCGAGGGTGACCTCGAGGGCGTGGACTACGAGACAGACGTGGAGCCATGGCTCGGCCAGCGCGTCGGGATCGCCGCGCTCCCGCCGGCCAAGGGCGGGGGCGACGAGCCGGTCGGTGTCGTCGCGCTCCAGGTGACCGACGAGGACGCCGCCCGCGAGGGCATCCGCACGATCGCCGAGGCGTCCGGCGAGAGCCCGCCCGGCGTGGCCACTCTCGACGGGTACGCGCTCGTCGCGGAGAACCAGAAGACTGCCGACGACGCGGCGTCGCAGGCCGAGGGGTCCAGCCTCGCCGAGTCGGGGCAGTTCACGGACGACATGGAGGCGATCGGCGAACCGGGCGTCAGCACGGGCTGGTTCGACCTCGACGGGCTGGCCCGGCTCGCGGGCGGGTCCGGTGAGCAGTCGGCGTCCGCGATGCTGGGCGGTGCCGCACCGGTGTCCGGCCGGCTCGCGTACGCGGTGCGCTTCGACGGGGACGACCTCGAGGCCGTGGCCAAGGCCCGCGGGGTGAAGGGCGTCAAGGACGTCGGCGGCGACGGTGACACCGGTCTGGCACGCCTGCCCGAGTCCACGGTGGCGGCTATGGGCGTGGCCAACGGTGGCGAGCTCGTCCGGCAGGGCTGGGACCAGGCGTACGCGGACGCCCAGGGCACGCCGGCCGGTCAGCAGCTCCAGCTCCTCATCGCCCAGGCCGAGTCCTTCGGCTTCGCGCTGCCGGACGACCTCGCGACCCTGTTCGGCAGCAGCTTCACGCTCGCCCTCGACGAGGGCGGGCTGAACGGAGCCGTTCCGAGGGTCGGGGCCCGGGTCACCACGGACACGACCGAGGCGCTCGCGCTCCTGGACAAGCTCGAACAGCTCGCCGGGCCGATGCTGGGCCAGGTCCTGGTGCGCCGGCCGACCGAGGACGGCATCGTCGTCACGTCCGACCCGTCGTACGCCGCGCAGCTCGGGTCGGACGGTGCCCTCGGCCAGACCGACGGCTTCCAGGCGGCTCTGCCGGAGGTCGACGGCGCCGACTTCGCCGTCTGGGTCGATCTCGACCGACTCGCCTCGGCGCTCGGCTCCGAGGCCGGCGACGCCGAGACCCGTGAGTCGATGGAGGCCGTGGACGGGATCGGGGCAACCGGCGCGATCGAGGACACGGGTGACGTGACGTACCGCCTGCGGGTCGTGACCCGCTGAGGGCGGCGACGGGAGAGCAGTGCTGACGCGCTACCGGGCCGACATCCGGGCTGGCCTCGTCGTCGCCGTGGCGCTCGCCGCGGCTGGCGTGCTCGTGGGGGCGGCCTGGGCGTGGTGGGCGCCGCGCCTCGTGGCGGTCGTCGGGGAGCAGGGCGTCTTCCTCGCCGACCCGGAGGGTCAGGGCCCGATCACCGTGGACGCACGATTCGCGCTGCTCGGTGCGCTGGCCGGTCTCGTCTCCGGTGCGGTCGTGTTCCTCGCCTTGGCCCACCGGGGGGTCGCCGCCGCGATCGGCCTCGCCGTCGGGGGCCTGGCCGGCAGCCTGGTCGCCTGGCGGCTCGGTCTCTGGCTCGGCCCGGAGGCCGTGTCCGTGGCCGCGCGCGGGGCTGCCGCCGGGACACGGATCGACGTCCCCGTCGAGCTTCGTGCCACCGGCACGCTGCTGAGCTGGCCGCTCCTCGCCGTCGCGACCCAGCTCGTGCTCACCTCTGCGCTCGTCCACCCCGAGCCGCGAGGGTCGCGGCGAGGGACGGGGAGCCCCGGGCTGGAGCGCCCCGAGAGGTCGGGCGGGCTGAACAGGTCGGATGGGGTGAGCGGCGAGGCCGGCCTCAGCCCGCCCGCCTGACCCGCGCGACGGCGGCCCCCGTCGCCGCGACGAGGTCGTCCGGCTCGAGCTCGAGCTCGAGACCGCGGCGTCCCGCGGACACGTACACGGTCGGGTGCTCCAGGGCGGAGTCGTCCAGCACCACCGGCAGTCGCGTGCGCTGACCCACCGGGCTGATGCCCCCGCGCACGTACCCGGTGGCGCGCTCGGCCCGGTCCGGGTCGGCCATGGTCGCGCGCTTGCCGCCTGTCTCGGCCGCCAGCGCCTTGAGGTCGAGGTTCGCGTCCACCGGGACCACGGCGACCGTCAGCCGCCCGTCCACGTCGGCGAGAAGCGTCTTGAACACCCGCTCCGGCGGCACGCCCAGGGCGGCCGCGGCCTCGGCGCCGTACGAGTCCGCGCGGTGCGCGTGGACGTACTCGTGCACCGTGAACGTCATCCCTGCGCGGGTGAGGGCCACGGTCGCGGGGGTGCCCCGGCCGCTCAGCTCGAGGTCACCTCGCGGGCCAGCAGCTCGACCGCGGGGACGGACGGCAGGCGGCGGAGCAGGGCCACCTCGCGGCGCAGCACCTCGAGCTCCCGGCCCAGCCGGGCCGCGGCGCTCGGCTCGGCGAGCAGCCGTTGCTTGTCCGGCACGAAGAGCACCGTGGCCGCAGCCACCAGGTAAGAAAGGGTCACCGGGTCCTCGGGCAGCCCGCCGACCTCGGGCGCCGTACGCCCCTGCACGTCGAGCAGGGCCTGGCGGTACGCGGTGAAGGCCTGCCGCACCGCGTCCGCGAGCACCTCCGCCCCGTCGCCCTCGGGCTCGTCCAGCAGGGTCACCGCGCCGGTGAGGTACGGGCCCGAGTCGTCCACGTCGTCCACCCGGAACCGTGCCGCGCCGACGGTGACGAGGTCGATCGTGCCGTCCTCGCGCTCGTCGGCCTGGCGTACCTGTGCCACACAGCCCACCTCGTGCAGCGCGGTGGCAGCCCCGTCGCCGACCTCGTGCCCCTCGCGGATCGCGACCACGCCGAAGCGCCGGGCGTCCGTGTCCGGCTCCTCCTCGAGATCCCTGACGAGGGTCCGGTAGCGCTCCTCGAACACGTGCAGGGGCAGCAGCAGCCCCGGGAACAGCACCGTGCCCAGGGGGAACAGGGGAATGCGGTCGGTCACGCGAACCAGCGTACGGGCGAGCGGGGCGCCGGTCCGGCAGGCGCCTGGGCACCGGGCGCCTCGTGTCAGGACGTGCGCCACGGTCCCTAGACTGGGCCGGGTGATCCCCCGCATCGACCTGCGCGGTTCCGCGCGCGACCCCCGCGAGGTCCTGCCCCGTGCCGGTCTCGACGTCGGCGGCGCCGTCGAGACCGTGATGCCGGTGTGTGAGGACGTGCGCCGCCGCGGTGATCCGGCCGTGCGGGACGCCACACACCGGTTCGACGGGGTACGTCCGGAGTCGCTTCGGGTCGGCAAGGAGGCCCTTGCCGACGCCCTGGAGAACCTCGACCCTGCGGTACGCGCGGCGCTCACCGAGGCCGCCCGCCGCGCCCGCCTCGTCCACGAGGCACAGCGGCGTGAGGACGGCGTCGTGGAGGTCGCCCCGGACGCCCGCGTCACCGAGCGTTGGGTGCCGGTGCGTCGGGTGGGCCTGTACGTGCCGGGCGGGCTCGTGGCGTACCCGTCGAGCGTGGTCATGAACGTCGTGCCCGCCCTCGTCGCCGGGGTGGACTCGCTCGCGATCGCCTCGCCGCCGCAGGCCGACACGGGCGGGCTGCCGCACCCGACCGTGCTGGCGGCCGCGGCGCTGCTCGGGGTGGAGGAGGTGTACGCGGTCGGGGGCGCCCAGGCGGTGGCCATGTTCGCGTACGGCACCGAGTCCTGCCCCCGGGTCGACCTCGTCACCGGCCCGGGCAACGTCTACGTGGCGGCCGCGAAACGCCTGCTGCAGGGGGTCGTGGGCATCGACGCCGAGGCGGGGCCGACCGAGATCGGCATCCTCGCCGACGACTCGGCGTCGCCCGAGTCCGTCGCCGCCGACCTCGTCGCCCAGGCCGAGCACGACGAGAACGCGTCCTGCCTGCTCGTCACGGACTCCGAGCCGCTCCTCGAGGCGGTCGACGCCCAGCTCGCCCGCCAGGTGCCGGCCACCCGGCACACCGCACGGGTCACCACCGCGCTGACGAACCAGTCCGCGTACGTGCTCGTCGACGACCTGGACCACGGGCTCGAGGTCGTCGACGAGTGGGCCGCCGAGCACCTCGAGGTGCTCACGAGGGACGCCCCGGAGCGTGCCCGGCGGGTGCGCAACGCCGGGGCCGTGTTCGTCGGCCCGTACGCGCCGGTGTCGCTCGGGGACTACCTCGCCGGGTCCAACCACGTGCTGCCCACCGGGGGCACGGCCCGCCACTCCGGGGGGCTGTCGGTGCAGTCGTACCTGCGCCTCGTCCATGTCGTCGAGTACGGACGGGCCGGGCTCGCCGAGGTGGCCGGGCACATCGACGCGCTCGGCCACGCCGAGGACCTGCACGCCCACGTGGACGCCGTCCGGGTGCGCGTGCCGAGGGAGGACCGGTGACCGCCGCCGCCACCAGCCGGACCGCCGCTGGCCAGGAGGCCGCCGCGCTGCCCCTCCGCGACGAGCTGCGCGGGCGGTCCGCGTACGGGGCGCCGCAGCTCGACGTCTCCGTCCGGCTGAACACGAACGAGAACCCGCACCCGCCGCCACCCGAGCTGGTGGCCGAGGTCGGCGCCCGGGCGGCCGCGGTCGCGAGCACGCTGAACCGGTACCCCGACCGGGAGGCGGTGGCGCTGCGCGCGGACCTGGCCGCGTACCTGAGCCGCAGAAGCGGTCACGCCGTCGCGACCGAGGGAGTGTGGGCCGCGAACGGCAGCAACGAGGTGCTGCAGCAGCTGCTGCAGGCATTCGGCGGTCCCGGGCGTCGTGCGCTGGGGTTCGCGCCGTCGTACTCGATGCACCAGCTGCTCGCCCGCGGCACCGGCACCGACTGGGTGTCCGTCCGGCGTGCACCGGACGCGGCCGTGACCCCGGCCACGGCGACCGCCGCGGTGGCCGAGCACCGGCCCGACGTGGTCCTGCTGTGTTCCCCGGACAACCCGACCGGGGGCACGCTCGACCCCGAGGTCGTCACCGCCCTGTACGACGCGGCCCAGCGCCAGCAGCCGACGCTCGTGGTCGTCGACGAGGCGTACGTCGAGTTCAGCCACCGTCCGTCGCTGCTGCCGCTGCTCGAGGGCAGGCCGGCGCTCGTCGTGACGCGCACGATGTCGAAGGCGTTCGCCATGGCCGGGGCCCGGTTGGGCTACCTCGCGGCGCACCCCGCGGTCGTCGACGCCCTACGCCTGGTCCGGCTGCCGTACCACCTGTCCTCGCTCACCCAGGAGGTCGCGCGGGCAGCCCTGGCGTACGCCGATGACCTGCTCGGCACCGTCGAGGAGGTGAAGCGCGAGCGCGACCGGCTGGTGGCGGGTCTCCCCGCGCTCGGCTTCACCGTGGTCCCGTCCGACGCCAACTTCGTCCTGTTCGGCCCGTACGCGGACCAGCGGCGGGCCTGGCAGACACTGCTCGACGAGGGCGTGCTCGTCCGCGACGTGGGGCTGGCCGGCTGGCTGCGCGTCACTGCCGGGCTCCCTCCCGAGGTGGACGCCTTCCTCGAGGCCGTCGCCGCCACCCGCGGCCTGCTCGACGAGAGTGCCGTCCAGGGCGCTGAGGCCATGGAGGGCTCCCCGTGAGCCGCACCGGGCGCGTCGCGCGCCAGACGAAAGAGACCAGCGTCACCGTCCACCTCGACCTCGACGGCACCGGGAGGGTCGACGTCGCGACAGGCGTCGGCTTCTTCGACCACATGCTCGCGCAGCTCGGCAAGCACGGCCTCTTCGACCTCACCGTGCACACCGAGGGCGACCTCCACGTCGACAGCCACCACACGGTGGAGGACACCGCGATCGCGCTCGGCGAGGCGTTCGGGCACGCCCTCGGCGACAAGGCCGGGGTACGCCGGTTCGGCGACGCGCTGGTCCCGCTCGACGAGACCCTGGTGCGCGTCGCTGTGGACCTGTCGGGACGCCCGTACCTCGTCCACACCGAGCCGGACGGGCTCGCGCCGATCATCGGCGACCTCGACGCGTCCCTCGTCCGGCACGTGTGGGAGTCCTTCGCCCACGCCGCGCGGCTGTGCCTGCACGTCGACGTCCTGCGCGGGCGCAACGCCCACCACGTCGCCGAGGCGCAGTTCAAGGGGGTCGCCCGCGCGCTGCGGACGGCCTGCGAGCCGGACCCGCGGGCCACCGGTGTGCCCAGTACGAAGGGCACGCTGTGAGCACGCCCCGCGTCGCCGTCCTCGACTACGGCTCGGGCAACCTGCGCTCGGCTGAGCGCGCGCTCGCGCGTGCCGGGGCCGACGTCAGCATCACCGCCGACGCACGTGAGGCGATCGAGGCCGACGGTCTCGTCGTGCCGGGCGTGGGCGCGTTCGCGGCCTGCATGTCCGGGCTGCACGGGGTGGACGGGCCGCGCGTGATCGGCACGAGACTCGCCGCGGGTCGCCCGGTCCTCGGCATCTGCGTGGGCATGCAGGTGCTCTTCGCCTCCGGCGCAGAGCACGGCGTCACGACCGAGGGCTGCGGCGAGTGGCCCGGCGTGGTCGACGGGCTACACGCCGACGTCCTGCCGCACATGGGCTGGAACACCGTGGAGGCCGCCGAGGGGTCCACGCTCTTCGCCGGCGTGGAGTCCGAGCGGTTCTACTTCGTCCACTCGTACGCCGCACGCGCCTGGGCGGGTGAGGCGGGCGAGGCGGGCAACGGCGCGGCGCCCCGCATCAGCTGGGCGCAGCACGGTGAGCGGTTCGTCGCCGCCGCGGAGCAGGGCACGCTCTCCGCGACGCAGTTCCACCCGGAGAAGTCCGGCGACGCGGGGCTGCACCTGCTGGAGAACTGGCTCGGGACGGTGCGGTGTTGACCCCGCGCACGACCGCGCGACTGGAGCTGCTGCCCGCCGTCGACGTCGCGGACGGTCAGGCGGTACGCCTCGTCCAGGGCGAGGCAGGGACGGAGACCGCGTACGGCGACCCGCTCGAGGCGGCGCTGGCGTGGCAGGAGCAGGGAGCCGAGTGGCTGCACCTCGTCGACCTCGACGCCGCGTTCGGGCGCGGGTCCAACCGCGAGCTCCTGGCCGGTGTTGTCAGTCGCCTCGACGTCGCGGTCGAGCTGTCCGGCGGCATCCGCGACGACGACACGCTGGAGGCGGCCCTGGCAACCGGCTGCGCCCGGATCAACCTCGGCACCGCTGCGCTCGAGCACCCGGAGTGGACGGCCCGCGCCATCGCCCGGCACGGCGAGAGGGTCGCCGTCGGCCTCGACGTCCGCGGGAGCACGCTCGCCGCCCGGGGCTGGACCCGCGAGGGTGGCGACCTCTGGGAGACGCTGGCCCGTCTCGACGCGGACGGCTGCGCCCGGTACGTCCTCACCGACGTCACCAAGGACGGCACCCTGCGCGGGCCCAACGTGGAGCTGCTCCGCCAGGTCTGCGCCGCCACCGACCGTCCCGTCGTGGCCAGCGGTGGCGTGTCGAGCCTGGACGACCTCCGCACGCTCGCCTCGCTCGTCCCGGACGGGGTGGAGGGCGCCATCGTCGGCAAGGCCCTCTACGCGGGCGCGTTCACGCTGCCCGAGGCACTCGCGGCGGTCGCGGCGTGACGATCGCCGTCCGGGTGATCCCCTGCCTCGACGTCGACGCCGGCCGGGTGGTCAAGGGGGTCAACTTCCGCGAGCTGGCCGATGCCGGTGACCCCGTGGAGATGGCCCGCGTGTACGACGCGGAAGGTGCCGACGAGCTCGTCTTCCTCGACATCACGGCGTCCTCCGGGGAGAGGGAGACGACGTACGACGTGGTCCGGCGTACCGCGGAGCAGGTGTTCATCCCGCTCACGGTCGGGGGAGGGGTGCGCGAGGTCGCCGACGTCGACAGGCTGCTGCGGGCCGGCGCGGACAAGGTCTCGGTGAACACGGCCGCCCTCGCGCGTCCGGCCCTCGTCGGCCAGATCGCCGAACGCTTCGGGCGCCAGGTCCTCGTCCTGTCCGTGGACGCCCGACGGTGCACGGACGGCACGGAGACCGACTCGGGCTTCGAGGTCACCACGCACGGCGGCCGGCGCGGCACCGGCCTGGACGCCGTGGCGTGGGCCGAGCGCGGGTGCGAACTGGGCGCCGGGGAGATCCTCCTCAACTCCATGGACGCCGACGGCGTCCGCGACGGGTACGACGTCCCGCTGGTCGAGGCCGTCCGGAAGACGGTGACCGTGCCGGTGATCGCCAGCGGCGGAGCCGGCGAGGTCTCCCACTTCCCCGACGCGGTCGCTGCCGGGGCGGACGCCGTTCTGGCCGCGAGCGTCTTCCACTTCGGACATCTCCGCATCTCGGACGTCAAGGCAGCCCTCGCGGCAGCCGGCCACCCGGTGCGCTGACCAGCCACGACAGGCCGACGCGGATACCTCCCCGCACTGCGGGTGAGCAGGCATACTGGCCGGACCGGCCGGTGAAGCCTCAACCGGGCGCCGCGAGCATCGGGGGTGAGCGGTGCAGGTCAGCCTGCGCGCGTCTTGGGGGGGCGGGGTCCTGACGTGCCCCGTCGCCCTGTGGGTCGACGCGGTGCCGCGATGACCGTCTGGGGGCCCGTCCCGGAGGACGACGCCGTCTTTGCCACCGCCCGCGTGCTCGTGGTCGACGACGAGCCTGCGAACGTGGCCCTGCTGAGCCAGATCCTGCGCCGCGCGGGCTGTGCGGAGGTCACCGGCGTCACCGATCCACGGGACGCTGTCCGCACGTACGAGGAGATGCGGCCCGACGCGGTCCTCCTCGACCTCGGCATGCCCTACGTCGACGGCTATGCCCTGCTCGAGGCGTTGGAGGACGCGCGCCGGTCGTTCGTGCCCCTCATCGTGCTCACCGCGGACGCGTCGCCGCGGAGCCGCAACCGGGCGCTCGCCGCCGGGGCCACCGACTTCCTGCTCAAGCCGTTCGACGCCGCCGAGGTGCTGCTCCGGCTGCGCAACCTCCTCACGCTGCGGGGGCTGCACCTGCAGGCAGCGGAGCACGGCGAGGCGTTACAGCGGCTCGTGACCGAGCGCACCCGCGACCTCGACGAGGAGCGCCGTTTCCTCGCCGCGCTGGTCGAGTGCCTCGACGTCGGCATCGTCGCGTGCGACGCCAAGGGGGACATACGCCTGGCCAACGCGGCCGTCGGTACGCTCGACGTCGACCCGTCCCTGCTCGCGCCCGCCGCCGTCGCCCACCCTGCCCGCGCCGTGTACCTCGCCGACGGGACGACCCTGCTGCGTCCTGACGACGAGCCGCTCCGCGTCGCCTACTCCGGCGGCCACGTGTCCGGACAGGAGCTCGTCGTCGCAACCGGGGCGAGCCAGCACGTCGTCGTGGCCAACGCGCGGCGGATCACCGACGCCGAAGGTGAGTCCCTCGGGGCCGTCCTCGCGCTGCACGACATCACCGGACGCCGCCGCGTCGAGGAGGAGCTACGCCACCGTGCCCTCCACGACACGCTGACCGGGCTGCCGAACCGTGCCCTGTTCGGGGACCGTCTCGAGCTCGCGCTGTCGCGGCAGCGCCGTGAGGACCGCTCGGCCGCCGTCCTGCTCGTGGACGTGGACAAGTTCAACTTCGTCAACGAGAGCTTCGGCTACGGCGCGGGGGACGACGTCCTCGTCGAGATCGCGAACCGGCTGGAGGCGGCGCTGCGGCCCGGGGACACGCTGGCCCGGTTCGGCGGGGACGAGTTCGTCGTGCTCTGCGAGGGGATCGTCGCCGAGCAGGAGGTGGCCGCGCTGGCCCAGCGCATCGGGGCGGCGCTGGACGAGCCTGTGCTCGCGGGCGAGCACGTCGTCCCGCTCGAGGCGAGCGTGGGCGTGACGATGATCCGCGACGGGGCGCGGAACACCGCGGAGGTGCTCCGCGACGTGGAGGCCGCCACCCGCAAGGCCAAGCAGCGCGGCGGAGCGCGGTACGAGGTGTTCGCCGACGAGCTCCAGATCGAGGTCATGCAGCGGGTGGACATCGAGCCCGCCCTGCGTGCCGGCATCGCACGCGACGAGCTCGAGGTCTTCTACCAGCCCGAGGTCCGCCTCGTGGACGGGCGGCTGTGCGGCGTGGAGGCCCTTGTCCGCTGGCGCCGGCCCGGGGTGGGACTCGTCCTGCCGAACCAGTTCATCCCGGTGGCCGAGATGTCCGGGCTCATCCTCGAGATCGGGGAGTGGGTGCTCGCCCACGCCTGCGCGCAGCTGGAGACCTGGGCCCGCCTGAACCCGATGGAGGCCGAGTTCACCGTCGCGGTCAACCTCTCCGCGCGCCAGATCTCGGTCCCGGGGGCGATCGACCGTGTCCTCGAGATCCTCGACTCCTCCGACGTCGACCCGTCCCGCCTCTGCCTGGAGATCACCGAGACCGCGCTGCTCGAGGACGTCGCCGCCACGGTGACCGGCCTCGAGCGGCTGCGGGCGCACGGCGTCCTCATCGCCGTCGACGACTTCGGCACCGGCTACTCCTCGCTGACCCTGCTGCGCCGCCTGCCCGTCGACATGCTCAAGGTGGACCGGTCCTTCGTCGACGGCATGAGCCACGACCCCGAGGACGCCGCGATCGTCAGCGCCGTCCTGGGGCTGGCACGGTCCCTCAACCTGCGGACGGTCGCCGAGGGTGTGGAGAACAGCGACCAGCTCGACGCCTTGCGCCACCTGGGCTGCGACCTCGCCCAGGGCTACCTGTTCTCCCGGCCGGTGCCCCCCAGCGAGCTCACCATCGACCTGACACGTCGCTGGCCCGTCGCCGCCACCTGACCCCGGCCGGCTGCCGGTGCTCAGAAGCCCAGCGGTGCGCCGCGCAGCCGGGTGACCGCCGTCGGGTCGCCCTCGTACTCGACCCGCGCCTGCTCCTGGCGTCCGAACGCGCACAGCATGAGCTCGGCCGGCTCGCCGGTGACGACGACGTGCGGCTCGCCGCGTCCCGTCGAGACCTGCGCGCCGTCGGCGCGGCGCAGCGTCACCGTGCCGTCTGCCCGGCGGACGAGCAGGGACGCGGCCGACCGCAGCCGTCGCCACAGGGCCGACTGGTGGGCGTCGTCCAGAGCGCGTGGCTCCCAACCCGGCTTCGCGCGGCGGACGTCCTCGTGGTGGACGAAGTACTCGACCGCGTTCGCGGCCCGCTCGGTGGGGGGGAAGCCGACCGGGGACCACGCCGGCGCGCCCTGCCGGACCACTCCCACGAGGTCCTCGTAGCTCCGGGAGTCGCGCAGCCCTCGCCGGGTGCGCTCGGTGAGCCCGCCGAGGGCAGGCACCACGAGGCCCGGCAGCGACAGCGGACGCCGGTCGCGTGCCACCAGGTGCGCCGCGAGGTCCCGCGTCGTCCAGTCGCCGCACAGCGTCGGCGCGTCCGGACCGCTCGCGTCGAGCAGGTCGGCGAGCTGAGCCCGTTCGGTGTGGGCGAGCGCGGTCATGCCCGCGATGCTACGGGCCCGGACGGAGCTCTCCGCGCGGGCCTTCGTTGGCCGGAGCCCTGCCGTGCCCTGCGGTGCGAGAGTCGCTAGGTCGAGGGACGGAAGCCCTCGCCGACCTCCGCGGCCAGCTCGTAGTACGCCTCCCGGGTGTCGGGGTCGAGCTCGTCGAGGTCGAGCACGCCGCCTTCCTCGAGGTGCGGGTCGTACGGGATGGACACGACCGCGCGGCAGCGGCGCGCGAAGTGGTCCTGGAGCCGGTCCACGTCCACGGTGCCACCGCCAGGGCGCACGGTGGAGATCACCGTGACGGAGCGGCTGACGATGTCCGCGAAGCCGTGCGCGTCGAGCCAGTCGAGGGTGGCCGCCGCGCTGCGGGCGCCGTCGAGGCTGGCCGAGCTCACGATGACGAGCGAGTCGGCGAGCCCCAGGATGCCCTGCATGGCGCTGTGCAGCAGGCCCGTCCCGCAGTCGGTGAGGATGAGGTTGTAGAAGCGCTCGAGGGTGGTCACCGTCTCGCGGTAGTCCTGCTCGCTGAACGCCTGCGACACCCCGGGGTCGGAGTCGGACGCGAGCACCTCGAGCCGGGTCGGGGCCTGCGAGGTGTAGCTCCGGACGTCGGCGTACCGGGTGAGCTGGTCGCGCGCGTCGAGCAGGCCCCGTACGGTTTTCTGGGTCTCCCGCGGGACCCGCTCACCGAGCGTGCCCCGGTCGGGGTTGGCGTCGACCGCGATGACCCGGTCGCCGCGCAGGTCCGCGAACATGGCGCCCAGCGCGGCCGTGGTCGTGGTCTTGCCGACGCCCCCCTTGAGGCTGATGACCGCGAGCCGGTGACATCCGGCCAGAGGGGAGCGGGCCCGGTTGATGAGCGCCTGCTCGCGCAGCTCGGCCGACGACATCCCGAGGTTCACCCGGCCGCCGGTCGCCGTGAACACGGTGCGGCGCCATCCCCGTGTCGGACGGGGCTGGCGCGGGCGCAGCACGGTGTCCGCGGTGAGCATCTCGGCGCTGAGCCGCTCGCCGGTACGTCCCTGCATCGACGTCCCGTCCGGGGAGCGCCCTCGGTCGGGCGGCGGGGTACGCCAGTCCAGGTCGTGCTCGAACGGGGGGACGGGGTCGGCCTGCGTCGCGAAGCCGGGAGGGAACGCGTGCTCGGGGTCGGCCATCAGACTCTCGGGCAGGCCGCCCCCGAAGTCGTCGGCTGGGTGGTGCGGCTGGACGTCGGGCGTGCCGTCGCCGAGGGCGTGGTCGAAGTCGGGGGGAGACGGCTCCGGCTCCTCGGCGAAGGCCTGGTCGAAGCCGTGGTCGAAGGCCCGGTCGTAGTTGGGGTCGAAGGAGGTGTCGAAGGCGCGGAAGTCCTGCCCGAGGTCCGGCTCCTGCTCGGGCACGAACGCGGAGTCCAGCCCGGTCTCGAGCCCGGGGTCGAGCCCCGGATCGGCGCCGTCCGGCCCAGGGTCGAAGGCCATCTCTGCCTCGTCGTACGCAGGTCGGGCCTCGGGCTCGTACGCCGGCGCCGCCGGCTCGGGTGGTGCGTGGGCGTGCGGTGCGTGCGCGGCGTGAGGTGCCGCGAAGGCCGTCGGGTCGGGCCCCGGGAGCACCACGGGGTCCTGCGGGGGTGCCGCGACCTCGTCAACGACCGGCACCTCGTCCTCGGCCTGCGGGAGCACCCAGGCGGCCGTGGGGTCGGGCGTCCAGCCCGGCGCACCACCCGCGTCCGGGGCGACGTCCTGCCCGGCCGGTCCGGCCGGCCACGCCGCGCCGAACCCCGCGTCATCGGCGGGGACGTCGAACGCGTCCTCTCCGGCATCGTCGAGCCCGAGGCTGGACAGGTATCCGTATCTGCCGTCCGGCGGCTCCGGCCGCTCCCCGTGCGTTGCCATTCCGTCCTCCCCCGAGTGGGTGGCGGTCGCACAATCCGGTTCATACCGGACGCGCTCGTCCCCGTCGAGGGTAACCGTCCCGTCGAGAGCCGCGCCGGGGGCGCTGTGTCGAGCCGCGTACGCGTGGTCATCGGGCGGCGGACGGCCCGGGAGGAGCGCGCCACCGGCACCGGCAGAATGGCCTCCATGCCCGAGCACGCACCACCCGGCCCCCCGTCGGGCCTCGACCCTGCTATCGCGGCGCGACTGCGCCGCGGACGGGACGGGCTCGTCGTCGCGGTCGTCCAACAGCACGACACCGGCGAGGTGCTCATGGTCGGCTGGATGGACGACGAGGCGCTGCACCGCACCCTGACCAGCGGCCGGACGACGTTCTGGAGCCGCAGCCGCGGCGAGTACTGGGTGAAAGGCGCCACCTCGGGCCACACCCAGTGGGTGCGGTCGGTCGCAGTCGACTGTGACGGCGACGCGCTCCTCGTGCGCGTCCACCAGGTGGGCGCCGCCTGCCACACCGGGGACAGGTCCTGCTTCGACGCGGACGTGCTGCCCGCCACCGTGGGAGCCCCGGCGTGACGAGCGGAGCGGTCACCCCGGACCGCGCCACGTTCGGCACGTTGGCGGCCTCGCAACCGGTGGTCCCGGTCTCCCGGCGCCTCCTCGCCGACGGGGAGACCCCGGTGGGCGTGTACGAGAAGCTGGCCGCCCACCGCCCCGGCACGTTCCTGCTGGAGTCGGCCGAGCACGGGCGGGTGTGGTCCCGGTACTCCTTCGTCGGCGTGCGCAGCGTTTCCACCCTCACCGAGCGCGACGGCAAGGCCGTCTGGCACGGGAACCCGCCGGGCGGGCTCCCGTCCGGGGGCGACCCGCTGCAGACGCTGGGGGCGGTGTCGGCGGCGCTCGCGTCCCCGCGTACGGCGGGGCTGCCTCCGCTCACCGGCGGGCTCGTGGGCTATCTGTCCTACGACGCCGTACGACGGCTCGAGCGCCTGCCGGAGCAGGCCACCGACGACCTCGGCCTGCCGGAGCTGGCCTTCCTGCTCACCACGGACCTCGCCGTGCTCGACCACGTCGAGCAGACCGTGCTGCTCGTGGCGAACGTCGTCTGCCCGGGTGCCGGCCCGGAGGACCTCGACGGGGAGTACGCCCACGCGCTGGACCGCCTCGACCGGATGACCGCGGATCTGGCCGCCCCGGCCCCGCCCGGGGTCGCCCTCTGCGACGTCGGCGGGCACGTCGACCCGCTGCGGCGTACGACCTCGGAGGGCTTCCGCGCCGGCGTCGAGACGGTCAAGGAGCAGATCCGCGACGGCGAGGCCTTCCAGGTCGTGCTGAGCCAGCGGTTCGAGACCCCGACCGACGCGAGCGCGCTCGACGTCTACCGCGTGCTCCGGGTGACGAACCCGAGCCCGTACATGTACCTGCTGCGGATGGACGGGTTCGACGTCGTCGGGTCCAGCCCGGAGTCCCTGGTCAAGGTCGAGGACGGGCGCGCCATGCTCCACCCGATCGCCGGGACACGCCCTCGCGGCGGGACGCCGGAGGAGGACGCCGGCCTCGCCACGGACCTGCTCGCCGACCCCAAGGAGCGGGCCGAGCACCTCATGCTGGTCGACCTGGGACGCAACGACCTCGGACGGGCCTGCGCACCCGGCTCGGTCGAGGTGGTCGAGTTCATGACCGTCGAGCGGTTCAGCCACGTCATGCACCTCGTCTCCACCGTGGTCGGCAAGGTCGCGGAGGGCCGCACGGCGTTCGACGTGCTCGCGTCCTGCTTCCCCGCCGGCACCCTCTCCGGTGCGCCCAAGCCGCGGGCCATGGAGATCATCGAGAGCCTGGAGCCCACCCGGCGCGGCCTGTACGGGGGGGCCGTCGGCTACCTCGACTTCGCCGGCGACCTCGACACGGCGATCGCCATCCGCACCGCCCTGCTGCGCGAGGGCACCGCCTTCGTCCAGGCCGGGGCGGGCATCGTCGCCGACTCCGACCCGGTCGCCGAGGAGACGGAGTCGCGCAACAAGGCCGCCGCCGTGCTCGGCGCGATCGCGGCCGCGGAGACGCTGAAACCCGCGCGATGAAACCGGCACAGTGAAACGGGAGC
>JBOGEN010000197.1:0-9740 GCA_050743265.1 Actinomycetes bacterium | reverse complement strand
ACGCCGCCCAGCCTGCTCGCCGTCCCGCCACCGAGGCCGACCGCCGGGCCCCCGCTGCCGGCCGAGCCGGTGCCGTCCCCGATCTCGTCAGAGCCTGCGGCCCGCGAAGCCGCTCCGCGTCCAGCGGATGTGGAGGTGGTCGTGCTCAACAACACGACCACCTCCGGGCTCGCCGGGGACACGGCCGCGGACCTTCGCGCGGACGGCTGGCAGGTCGCGCTCGTCGGCAACTTCATCGGGTCGATCCCCGCGAGCACGGTCTACTACCCGGACGGGCGCGACGACGAGGCGCGCGTTCTCGCCGACGCCCTCGGCATCGACGGGCTGCACCCCTCGTTCGAGGGCGTGTCCTCGACGCGGCTCACCGCCGTCCTCACGAAGGACTTCGTCGCCCGGTGACCCTGCCGAGACCTCGTACCGCCTCCGGCCGGGCCGGCCTCGACGCCCTGCTCACCGACCCGGCGGGAGCCGTCGTCGGCCTCGACTTCGACGGCACCCTGTCCCCGATCGTCGACGACCCGGAGCGGGCACGGGCTCACCCGGGAGCGGTGCCCGCCCTGCGTCGCCTGCTGCCGTCCGTACGCTCCGTCGCCGTCGTCACGGGGCGGCCCGCGGCCGTTGCCGCGGAGTACGCCGGGCTCGTCGGCACGACCGGCCTGGACGGGCTCGTGGTGCTCGGCGCGTACGGCGCGGAGCGCTGGGACGGCGCGACCGGCGAGGTGGCGGAGCCGGACCCGTCCCCCGGTGTGGAACGCGCGCGGCAGCGCCTGCCCGGGCTGCTGGCCGACCTCGGCGCGCCCGAGGGGGTATGGGTCGAGGACAAGGGGCGTGCGCTCGGCGTGCACACCCGCCGGGCCGCCGACCCCCAGGGTGCCCTCGACGCGCTCCGCGAGCCGCTGGCAGGTCTCGCCGCACGGCTCGGCCTACGGCTCGAGCCCGGACGGTACGTCATCGAGCTGCGCCCTCCGGGCATGGACAAGGGCGCAGCCCTGGCCGCGTACGTGCGGGAGACGGGAGCCTCGGTGGTGCTCTTCGCGGGGGACGACGTCGGTGACCTGCCCGCCTTCGAGGCGGTCGAGGCGCTCCGCCACGAGGGGCTGGCCGGGCTCACCGTGTGCAGCGGGTCGGACGAGGTGACCGCGCTGGTCGAGCGCGCCGACCTGGTCGTGGACGGCCCCGACGGTGTGGTCGCCCTGCTCGACGCCCTGGCGGACGCGCTGGGCTGACGGCGGCTGCACCTGCCGTGCCGCAGGCTCAGCCCAGGCCGTCCAGCGCGGCCAGCTGCTCGGCGAACCACCGCTGCGGAGGGCACGCGGTGGAGGCGGCGGCGAGCCGTGTCGAGCGCGCCCGGCGCTCCTCGTCCGGCATGGACAGGGCCGCGTGCAGCGCGTCGGCGGTGGCGGTCACGTCGAACGGGTTGCAGAGCAGGGCGTCCGCGCCGAGGTCGTACGCCGCTCCGGCCTCGCGGGAGAGCACGAGCGCGCACCCTCCCTCGGCGAGCACCGGGCCCTCCTTGGCCACGAGGTTCATCCCGTCCCGCACCGGGTTGACCAGCAGGACGTCCGCGAGGCGGTACGCGGCGAGCGACCTCGCGTAGTCGTCGTCCACCGCCAGCAGGAGCGGCTGCCAGTCCGCTGTCGCGAACTCGTCGTCGATCTCGTCGGCGATGCGCTGCACAGCCGCCGTGTACTCGCGGTACTCGGGCAGGTCGTGCCGCGACGGGTAGGCGAACGCCAGGTGCACGACACGTCCCTGCCACTCGGGCCGGCCTCGGAGCAGCTCGCGGTACGCGGCGAGCCCGCGCACGATGTTCTTGCTCAGCTCGGTGCGGTCGACCCGGGCGATGATCCGCCGGTCGCCGACGGCCTCGCGCAGCACGGCGACGTGCACGTCCACGTCCGTCTGGGCCGCACGCGCGCGCAGCAGGTCGCCGTCCGTGCCGAGGCCGTGCACGCCGAGCCGCGTCGTCCGCCCGGCGTGGGTGACGGTCCGGGCTGACCGGTCGACGTCCGCCCCCAGCACGGTCTCGCAGCAGTCCGCGAAGGCGTCCGCCCATCGGGTGCAGAGGAACCCGGCGTGGTCCGCGCCGAGGATGCCCTCGCACACGTCCTGCGCGACGTCGTCCGGCAGCAGCCGGTAGTAGTCCGGCGGCGCCCACGGGGTGTGCGAGAAGTGCGCGATGCGCAGGTCGGGACGGATCCTTCGCAGCAGGCCCGGCGCGAGGGAGAGGTGGTAGTCCTGCACGGCGACCCGCGCGCCCGCCGGGGCGTCCTCGGCGAGCGCCTGCGCGAAGCGTGCGTTGTACGCCTGGTACGCCTCCCACTCGCGCCGCCACGGCCGGTCGAACGAGGGCACGTTCGGGGTGTTGTACAGCAGGTGGTGCACGAACCAGAGCGTCGAGTTCGCGATGCCGTTGTACGCGCGGTGGAACTCGCCCGGAGGGATGTCCAGCATGCGGACGGCGGCACCGCCGGTGTCGTGACCGGCCAGGTCGAGCCGCCCGCCGGGCGCCTGCCTGGCGGCCCAGCGGTCGTGCTCGGACAGCGAGGCGCACACCCACAGGACCGCCGTGTGCTCGGCCACCGCGGACAAGCCAGAGACCAGACCACCGCCGCCGCGGCGCAGGACCAGCGAGCCGTCCTCGGCGCGCGTGAAGGAGACGGGGCCCCGGTTGGACGCGACGAGCACCACCGGCTCCGGTGTGGCGTCGGCCCCCGCCGTCTCCGTCATGGCCCGGAGCCTACGCGCCGGGAGGAGCCAGACGATCACGTCGCGGCCGGTTCCTCCACCCGCCGCGGGGGTAACGCAGGCAGGTGACGAGCGTCCGGGAGGAGCGGTCTGGCGAGCCCGAACGCGGCGGCCCGGGCAGGGCCGACGACGAGCCGGGCGAGGAGGGGGGCCGTCGCAGCGAGAGCGCCGGCACCGTCCTGATCGCCGGTGGTGCCAACCTCGTGCTCGCCGTGGCCAAGGCCGTCGCGGGCGTGATGTCGGGGTCGAGCGCCCTGCTCGCCGAGTCGGCCCACTCCCTCGCCGACACGATGAACGAGCTGTTCCTGCTGACCGCGCTGCGCCGCAGCGAGCGCCCGGCGGACCACCGCCACCACTTCGGGTACGGCAAGGAGCGCTACTTCTGGGCGCTGCTCGCCGCCGTCGGCATCTTCGTCCTCGGCGGCGGTTTCGCGATCCGCCAGGGCGTCGAGGCGATCCTCGACGGGTCGGGGGCGCCCGGTGGCTTCCTCGTCGCGTACGTCGTGCTCGGGGTCGCGTTCGTAGCCGAAGGGGCGTCCCTGCTCAAGGCCATCCGCCAGATACGCCGCGAGGCCGCGGCCGGACGCCGTGGCCCGGTTGAGCACGTGGTGACCACGCCCGACCCGACGGTGAAGACGGTCGCGTTCGAGGACAGTGCCGCGCTCGCCGGGGTCGTGCTGGCCACGGCCGGCGTGGGCCTGCACCAGCTCACCGGCTCCGCGGTGTGGGACGGGGCCGCGTCCGTCGCCATCGGCGTCCTGCTCATCGGCGTGGCGTACGTGCTCGGCCGGGACAACATGGCGCGGCTCGTCGGCACCTCCGCCGGTCCGGAGGTACACGAGGCGATCCGCCAGGAGATCGAGTCGTTCGACGAGGTCGACCGCGTGGTCGAGCTGCTCACGATGCGGCTCGGGCCGGACGAGGTGATCGCCGCCGCCAAGGTCGACCTCGCCGACGGCATCGACGGCGACGACGTGGAACAGGTGTCGGACGAGATCGACCGGCGCCTGGCCGAGCGCGTCCCGCAGGCCAAGCACGTCTTCCTCGACCCGACCGCACGCAACGAGCCCGGCGACGACGAGGACGGCACGCGGTGACTACGGTGCCGTGGACCCCAGTGCCCAGCGCACCGCCTCGGCCCACCCAAGCCCGTTCGCGCCCGAGCAGACGGTGAGGTTGTCGTGGGTGCGGGCCATCTCTGCCGTGGTGGGGGAGTCCGCGCCGTTCGCGACAAGGAAGAACCGCCGGACGTAGGGCGCCATCGCGAGGTCGCTCGCCGAGTCGCCGATGGCCACGGCCTGCTCGGGTGCCAGACCCCGGCGGCGCATGTCCTCGGCAACCCCCAGGCCCTTGGTGAGCCCGTCCGGCATCAGGTGGTAGACGTGCACGGGCCCGCCGACGTCCGGCAGCACGAGCCCGGGCAGCACGCCGTTGTCGCGCAGCCTCAGCCAGCCGAAGCCGATGCCGGCGAGCCACTGCTCGACCTCCACGACGTCCACCCGGCCGCGCACCATGACGTCCGCCTCATGGCCCTCGTGCCAGGGGGCGTGCAGCTCGAGCCGGCCCGCGTACCGGTCGAGCAGGCGCGTGGCGACGCCGGTGTCGTGCATCACCTGCCACGGCGTGGCGGTGTACTCGTCCGGCATCGCGCCGTGCAGGACCGTCGACTCCAGCCCGTGGTCCCAGCCGAGGACTGCCCCCAGCTCGCCCACGTAGCCGTCCGCGCCGAAGATGCGGCACGCCTCCTCGAGCTGCGGGCGCGTCCGGCCGGAGACGAGCACGAGCGTGAGCTCCGCTCGCAGCAGGTCCACCAGCGCCTGGGCGGGCTCCAGCGTCGGTGCGGTGCCCGGCTCGCGGAAGAAGCAGCCGTACGGGCCGACCATCGTCCCGTCGAGGTCGGAGTAGACGGCCTGGACGCCCGCGGGCCGGCTGCCGGGCTGTGCGCTCACCGCGGCAGGGTAGGACGCCGGGCGTCAGGCGCCTCCACCGGCGGGTGTCTCGCCAGGTGGACCACCACAGCGAGGCGTCGGGGCGCCACGTTAGAGTTGCCGCCACAACTTCACACCGCTCATCCAGAGGGGCTGAGGGACCGGCCCGTAGACGCCCCGGCAACCATCCGACCACGTCTCGTCCAGCGAGGCCCGTGGCGGGCAGGTGCCAATTCCGGCCCTGCGGAGAGTCCGCGGGAAAGATGAGGAGAGAGGCCTCGCCCCACATGGTTGTTGCGTCCGCAGTCCCTTCGTCGGCCCACGCCGGCGCCTCCGCGTTCGGCCCCGCGACCGGGCTCACCTGTCGCGAGTGCGGCACCGGGTACGAGATCGGTCCCCGGTACGCGTGTGAGGAGTGTTTCGGCCCCCTCGAGGTCGCGTACGACTTCGGCGACGTGACCCGCGACCGCATCGAGGCCGGCCCCCGCTCGCTGTGGCGGTACCAGCCGCTGCTCCCGGTCTCGCCGGACGAGCACACCCTGCCCGGGCTCGCACCCGGGCTCACCCGCCTCCACCGCGCCGACCACCTCGCCGCCGAGCTCGGCATGCGCGCCCTGTGGGTCAAGGACGACTCCGGCAACCCCACCCACTCGTTCAAGGACCGGGTCGTCGCCTGCGCCCTCGCCGCGGCCCGCCGGTTCGGCTACACCACGCTGGCCTGCGCCAGCACGGGCAACCTCGCGAACGCGGTCGCCGCCGCGTCGGCCAAGGCGGGGCTGCGCTCGTGCGTGCTCATCCCGTCCGACCTCGAGCAGGGCAAGATCATCACCACCGCCGTGTACGGCGGCACGCTCGTGGCGCTCGAGGGCACGTACGACGACGTGAACCGGCTCTGCTCCGAGCTCGCCGGCGAGCACGAGGACTGGGGCTTCGTCAACGTGAGCCTCCGCCCGTACTACGCCGAGGGCTCGAAGACCGTCGGCTTCGAGATCGCCGAGCAGCTCGGCTGGCGGCTGCCCCAGCAGGTGGTCGTCCCCGTCGCGTCGGGCTCGCTGCTCACGAAGGTCGACAAGGCCTGGGGCGAGCTCGGAAAGCTCGGGCTCGTCGAGCCCACCGGCCACCGCGTGTTCGGGGCCCAGGCCACCGGCTGCTCCCCGGTCTCCGCGGCGTTCCGTGACGGCCACGACGTCGTACGCCCGGTGCGCCCGTCGACGGTCGCCAAGTCGCTCGCGATCGGCAACCCTGCCGACGGCCCGTACGCGCTGGACACCGTCCGGCGTACCGGGGGAGCGATCGCCGACGTGTCCGACGAGGACATCGTGGACGCCATCAGGCTGCTCGCCCGTACCGAGGGCGTGTTCGCCGAGACCGCGGGCGGCGTGACCGTCGCCACGCTGCGCAAGCTGCTCGCCGAGGGCCGGCTCGACCCGGACGCCGAGACCGTCATCCTCAACACCGGCGAGGGCCTGAAGACGCTCGACGCGGTCGCCCCCACGTGCACCCCCACCGCCACCATCGCCCCCACCCTGGACGCGTTCGACAAGGCAGGTCTGGCATGACGAGCACCCACGACACCGACGGCATGGTGACCGTCCGGGTCCCCACCATCCTGCGTACCCACACCGGCGGGGCCTCCGAGGTGTCCGCGTCGGGCGGGACCGTCGCCGAGGTACTGGAGACCCTCGACGGGGACTACCCCGGCATCCGCGGCCGGGTCGTGGACGAGGGCGGGTCCCTGCGACGGTTCGTCAACGTGTACGTGGGCGACGAGGACGTCCGCTTCGCCGACGGGCTCGCGACGCCGACGCCGTCCGGCACCGTGGTCTCCTTCATCCCGGCCGTCGCCGGGGGCTGAACCGGTCCGACGGGCCACCCGACACGCGGGCTCGTCCAATCCCTTCACCGCCTGCCACCAGGCCCCTTGGCCGGGTAGTGTCATCTGCGGTCAACGCGTTCGGCGTGCACATGCTCGAGAGCAGGCGACAAGGGCTCAGCCCGGAACGATCGCGGGACCCGGGCTCCGCGTGGTGCTGGGCCCGAAGAGCCCATTGCAAGGAGTAAGGAATGGCTCAGGGCACCGTCAAGTGGTTCAACGCGGAGAAGGGCTACGGCTTCATCGCGGTCGACGGTGGGGCGGACGTGTTCGTCCACTACAGCGCGATCCAGGCCGACGGGTACCGCTCCCTCGAGGAGAACCAGCGCGTCGAGTTCGAGATCACCCAGGGCCAGAAGGGCCCGCAGGCGGACGACGTCCGGGTGATCTGACCTTCCCGCAGACTCACGGCCCGGCCCTCGCCAAGGGCCGGGCCGTCGTCTTCCCCGGTACACGTGGCCGCCCCGCTTGCACTCGACAGGGGTGAGTGCTAAACACTGCTGTTAGCACTCTCTGTATGAGAGTGACAGGCCGGGGTGACGAGACCCGGGCGGCTCCCGCTCAGGACGCGGGCGTCGCAGGGTCGTCCGTCGCGGGCGTCTGCCCGGTCGCATCGCACGTTCCCCGTCCCGGGAGGACCCACACGCATGACGAAGATCATCGCGTTCGACGAGGAGGCGCGGCGCGGCCTCGAGCGCGGGATGAACTCGCTCGCCGACGCCGTCAAGGTCACGCTCGGCCCCAGGGGCCGCAACGTCGTTCTGGAGAAGAAGTGGGGCGCCCCCACGATCACCAACGACGGTGTCTCCATCGCGAAGGAGATCGAGCTCGAGGAGCCCTACGAGAAGATCGGGGCCGAGCTCGTCAAGGAGGTCGCGAAGAAGACAGATGACGTCGCGGGTGACGGCACCACCACCGCGACGGTGCTCGCCCAGGCGCTCGTCCGCGAGGGCCTGCGCAACGTCGCCGCCGGTGCCAACCCGATGGCGCTCAAGCGCGGCATCGAGTCCGCCGTCGAGGCAGTGGCCGAGCAGCTGGCCCAGCAGGCCAAGGACGTCGAGACCAAGCAGCAGATCGCCTCCACGGCCTCGATCTCGGCCGGCGACCAGGACATCGGCGAGATGATCGCCGAGGCCATGGACAAGGTCGGCAAGGAAGGCGTCATCACGGTCGAGGAGTCGCAGACCTTCGGGCTCGAGCTCGAGCTCACCGAGGGCATGCGCTTCGACAAGGGCTACATCTCGCCGTACTTCGTGTCCGACGCCGAGAGGATGGAGGCCGTCCTCGACGACCCGTACATCCTCGTGGCGAACCAGAAGATCTCAGCCGTCAAGGACATGCTGCCGGTCCTGGAGAAGGTCATGCAGTCGGGCAAGCCGCTCATGATCATCGCTGAGGACGTCGAGGGCGAGGCCCTGCCCACCCTGGTGGTCAACAAGATCCGCGGCACGTTCAAGTCGGCGGCGGTGAAGGCCCCCGGGTTCGGTGACCGTCGCAAGGCCATGCTGCAGGACATCGCGATCCTCACCGGTGGCCAGGTCATCTCCGAGGAGGTCGGCCTCACGCTCGAGAACACCGGGCTCGAGCTGCTCGGCCGGGCCCGCAAGGTCGTCGTCACCAAGGACGAGACGACGATCGTCGAGGGCCAGGGCGACGCCGACCAGATCTCGGGCCGGGTCAACCAGATCCGTGCCGAGATCGAGAAGTCGGACTCCGACTACGACCGCGAGAAGCTCCAGGAGCGCCTCGCCAAGCTCGCGGGCGGCGTCGCCGTCATCAAGGCGGGTGCGGCCACCGAGGTCGAGCTCAAGGAGCGCAAGCACCGCATCGAGGACGCCGTTCGCAACGCGAAGGCGGCCGTCGAGGAGGGCATCGTCGCCGGTGGCGGCGTGGCCCTGCTCCAGGCCGGCAAGCAGGCGTTCGAGAAGCTCGAGCTCGCGGGCGACGAGGCCACCGGTGCGAGGATCGTCGAGCTGGCCCTGGAGGCCCCGCTCAAGCAGATCGCGGTCAACGCCGGCCTCGAGGGTGGCGTCGTGGTGGAGAAGGTCCGCCACCTCGACGTGGGTCACGGTCTCAACGCCGCGACCGGCGAGTACGAGGACATGATCAAGGCTGGCATCATCGACCCGGCCAAGGTCACGCGCTCGGCGCTGCAGAACGCTGCGTCGATCGCGGCGCTGTTCCTCACCACGGAGGCCGTCATCGCCGACAAGCCGGAGAAGGCTCCGGCCGGCGGCGGGGGCGACCCGACCGGTGGTATGGGCGGCATGGACTTCTGAGTCCAGCCACCAGTACGACGAAGGGGCGGCTCCCGGTACCCGGGGCCGCCCCTTCGGCATGCTCGGCTGCCTCGGGGCGCGCGTCGGCGTGGGCTCCGCGCGTCGGCGTGGGCTCCGCGCGTCAGCCCGCGTGGGGTGTCTGCTCGGCCGCGACGTCTTCGTCGGTCCCGCGTTCGGCCTCGTCCCGCTCGCCGTCCTCGGCGGTGCGCACGTCGATGACCTCGTCACTCCCGGCCTGCACCGGTACCTCGAGGCGTGCCTCGGACGACTCCTCGGGCTGGGTGATGCCTTCGGCGAGCAACGCGTCGGCCTCCCGCATCGCCACGTCGAACCCGACCTGGGCGTCCCGCATCTCCGCGTCCTGGCTGGACGAGAGCTCGCGCAGCGCTGACGCCCGCCGGGATGCCGCGTCGCGGGTGGCGTCCTCGTACCTCCCCGCTGCGGACCTCACGGCCTCGGCCCGTGACACCGTGGCGGCCCAGGTCTCCTCGGCGTGCCGCACGGTGCTGGCCCGCAGCCGCTCGGCCCGGGCGACGGCGGCCGCCTCCGCGTCCGCGGCAGCGCCCACCGCCGCCTCGTGGGCTGCCTCGGCTGCGGCCACGGCCTCCTCGTACATCGCCTCGTTCTGCCGGGTGGCCTCCACCTCGACCGCCCACAAGGCCTCGTCGTACTGCTCGGTCGACGTCCGGATGGCCTGGTCGTAGGCCGCGATGGCGTCCCGCACCGCCTCGGCACGCGCCAGCGAGGCCGCGCGCAGGGTCTCGTCCTCGGTGAGCGAGAGGTGCTTGAGTGCCTCGGCACGGTGCAGGGTCGCGGCCCGCATGGCTTCGGCCCGCGTCTCGTGGGCGGCCCGGACGGCGCGGGCCCGGCGAGCCGCGCCCTCGGCGGCTGCGTCGGCGGCCCGGACGGCCT
>JBOGEN010000196.1:0-58741 GCA_050743265.1 Actinomycetes bacterium | reverse complement strand
CTCGAAGGCGTCGCGGAAGTGGTCGGCGGCCCGTCCGGTCCACCCGTCGGTGTGGACCTTGTCGAGCGCGGTGGCCACCTCGGTGAACGACTGGCCCTTCGACCGGGCGGTGGCCGCCCGGGCGCGTACCGCGGCGGGGTTGCCCGGGACGTCGAAGTCGACGCTCACCGCGCCATGACCTGCACCTTGCGTACGTTCGCCGCGACGGCAGTGCCCTTCTTGTGTCCCTCCTCGTCGAACTCGGCGTAGTTCATCGCGATCTTGCCGAGGCGCCCGGCCATCTCCTCGACGTCCTCGACGAGGTTGTTCATGCCGAGCTCCCAGCGGTCCTTGAACTCGCTGACGGCGCCCCAGACGGCTTCGTGGCCGACGTCGTCCTCCGTCGGGACAAGGTCCTCGACGTCCTGGTCCTTGAACAGCTGGATGGTGTCCGCCATCCCCTTGGCCGCCTCGGCGACGGACTGGAGGTCAACCTCGAAGTCGTACGACGGCATGCCGCCCCTCCTCGACACCGGTCGAGCAATCACACCTGTGGATCGCGCCAGACGTGTCCGTGCATTCGCGCCGTAGGGTACGCAACAGGGCAAACGGGCACGCTTCGATGTCCACAGCCTCGGTGTCCGTCGAACGCTGCGCACGAGACCGGAGGGGCGATGAGCGGCAGCACCGAACTCGAGCTGGGGGCACAGACCCGGGCGGCGGCCGTCGTCCAGGAGGCGCTGACGCCTCTGCAGACGACGATGCGCGACCTCGTCTCGGCCATCGAGGCCGAGCAGGCCGGCTTCCGCGGCGGTGCGGCGGCCGGCTTCGCGGAGGCGGTGGGTGCGTGGTTCGAGGCCGCACAGGACCTCCTCCCCACCCTGGCCGGCATGGCGCGGAGCCTCGCCCAGACCGACGTCACCGCGGCCCAGGCGGACGCCGCGCAGGCGGCGAGCTACGAGCGCTTCGCGCAGCTCCTGGGGGGCGGGCGATGAGCGAGCGCGGGCTGGTCGTCCACCACAGCAGTCTCGAGGCAATCGAAGCGGCGCTGACGACGACGCACGACGAGATCCTCTCGACAGTTCGCTCGACGATGGAGCAGGTCGACGCCGAACTGATCGGCTGGTCGGCGGAGACGGCATCGCGCGCGGCCCAGATGGCCCACCAGCAGCGCCTCGAGGCGGGCGTCGAGCGGCTCTGCGACGCGCTCACCGAGGTGCGGACGGCCCTCGAGCAGATCCGCAGCGACGCCCACGACACCGAGGTACGCAACGTCGCCGTGATCGGCTGACGCGGCACCGGACTCTCGAGAAGTACGGCCCGCGGTGGCCGCCCGACCTGGGCGGACTAGCCGGGACGGTGGCTCGTGAGCTCCCGCACCTCGGCGTAGCGGGTGCGGACGGCGGGCTCGGGGTCGGCCTCGTACGTGGTCGTGCCCTCATGGGGCCAGTGCGGCGGGTCCTCGCCGCCGTGCAGCACCCAGGCGGCCTGCCGCGCCGCGCCGTCGGCGACGTACTCCCCGGCGGGCGGGACGACGACAGGGTGCCCGAGCACGGCGGGGGCGATCCGCCGTACGGCCTCGGACCGGGCGCCGCCCCCGATGAGGATCACCCGACCCACCCGCGCGCCCTGGGCGACGAGCGCGTCCAGGCCGTCCGCGAGCCCGCACAGCAGGCCCTCGACCGCGGCACGGGCGAGGTGCGACGGCGTCGCCGTGGACAGCCGCAGCCCGTGCACGGCCCCGGTCGCGTCCGGCCGGTCGGGGGTGCGCTCGCCCTCGAGGTACGGGACGACGACGAGCCCGTCCGCTCCGGGTGCCGCGGAGAGCGCGAGCCGGGACAGGGTCTCGTGGTCGACGCCGAGCAGGGTGGCCGCCGCGTCCAGCACGCGGGCGGCGTTGAGCGTGGCCACCAGCGGGAGCGCACGTCCCGTCGCGTCGGCGAAGCCGGCGACTGTGCCGGACGGGTCCGCGGTCGCGGCTTCCGTCACCGCGCAGGCCACCCCGGACGTGCCGACGGAGACGACGACGTCGCCGGGTTCGGCGCCGAGGGCGAGCGCGGCGGCCGCGTTGTCCCCGGCGCCGGGGCCGAGTGCCGCGCCGGACGGCGTACTCCCGGCCCGCTCGTGCGGGGCGAGGACGCGCGGGACGGACGCCTCGTGCCCGAGCGCGCGGGTGAGAAGGTCGAGCCTGTACGCGTCCGTGGCCGCCGACCAGTAGCCGGTGCCGCTGGCGTCGCTGCGGTCGGTGGTGAGCGCGTCCAGCCCGCGGGAGCCGGCACCGGCCAGCCGCCACGTGAGCCAGTCGTGCGGCAGGCACACCGCGGCCGTACGCGCGGCGTGGTCGGGCTCGTGTTCGGCGAGCCATCGCAGCTTGGTCACCGTGAAGGACGCCACGGGGACCGATCCCACGGCCTGGGCCCACGCGTGGGAGCCGCCGAGCTCGCTCACCAGGTCGGATGCCGCCTGCGCGGAGCGGGTGTCGTTCCACAGCAGCGCGGGGCGTACGACGTCACCCGACTCGTCGAGGCAGACCATGCCGTGCTGCTGCGCGCCGATGGCGAGCGCCGCCACGTCGTCGAGGCCTCCGGCCTCGCCGGAGGCCTGCTCCCACGCGGACCACCACGCCCGGGGGTCGACCTCCGTCCCTTCCGGGTGGGTGGCACGACCGGAGCGAACGAGAGCGCCGGTCTCGGCGTCGCGGACGACGACCTTGCAGGACTGCGTCGACGAGTCCACCCCCGCGACGAGCGCCATCGGGACCTCCTCCCCTTCGCCCGGCTGCCGGTGCGTGTCCGGCGGCGGGTGCGTCAGGGCAGTGTGACCGCTACCGGGACCCGGAGGCCACACCCAGCTCCGATGACCCGCTGGCGCCCGACCAGGTTCCCGCGGCCACCGACGGAGTGTTGACGGGCCGTACGCCCGCCCTAGGGTTGGAGCGAGCGTGCCACGCCAAGCGTTCCGAGAGCTTCGGGGGGTACGCTGCCCTCCCCGTCGAGAGGAGCGCGCGATGTCGCTCTCGCCCACCCGGGACGACCGGTTCACCTTCGGGCTGTGGACGGTCGGGTTCCCCGGGCGCGACCCCTTTGGCGAGCCGACCCGGCCCCCGCTCGACCCCGTGGAGGCGGTGAACCGGCTCTCCGACCTCGGGGCGTACGGCATCACGTTCCACGACGACGACCTGATCCCGTTCGGCGCCGCGGACGCGGAGCGGGACCGGGTGCTCAAGCGCTTCCGTCAGGCGCTGGACAGCACCGGCCTCGCCGTCCCGATGGTGACGACCAACCTGTTCACCCACCCGGTGTTCAAGGACGGCGGCTTCACGAGCAACGACCGCACGGTGCGGCGGTTCGCGCTGCGCAAGGTGCTCCGCAACCTCGACCTCGCCGCCGAGCTCGGTGCGCGCACCATTGTCTTCTGGGGCGGACGCGAGGGGTCGGAGACCGAGGCGTCCAAGGACGTGCAGGCCGCGCTCGACCGCTACCGCGAGGGCATCGACACGCTCGCCCAGTACGTCGTCGACCGCGGGTACGACCTGCGCTTCGCGCTCGAGCCCAAGCCGAACGAGCCGCGTGGGGACATCCTCCTGCCCACGATCGGGCACGCGATGGCGTTCATCCACTCGCTCGAGCACGCGGACATGGTCGGGCTCAACCCCGAGGTCGGGCACGAGCAGATGGCCGGGCTGAACTTCGTGCACGGCATCGCCCAGGCCCTGTGGCAGGGCAAGCTCTTCCACATCGACCTCAACGGGCAGCGCGGCATCAAGTACGACCAGGACCTCGTCTTCGGCCACGGCGACCTGCTGAACGCGTTCTTCCTCGTCGATTTGCTCGAGCACGGTGGTCCCCGCGGCGGTCCGGCGTACGACGGGCCGCGGCACTTCGACTTCAAGCCGCTGCGGACCGAGGACATCGGTGGCGTCTGGGAGGCCGCGGCCGCCAACATGCGCACGTACCTCCTGCTGCGCGAACGGGCCCGGGCCTACCGGGCCGATCCCGAGGTGGCCGAGGCGCTGGCCGCGGCGAAGGTCGGCGAGCTCGCGACCCCCACGCTTGCGCCCGGCGAGACGTACGACGACCTGCTCGCCGACCGCTCCGCCTACGAGGACCTCGACGTGGCCGCGGTCGCCGGTCGCGGCGCCGGCTACATCAGGCTCGAGCAGCTCGCGGTCGAGCACCTGCTCGGCGCGCGCGGCTGACGGACCGGGTGGCGCGCCACCACCGACCAGGTCGAGCACGTCGGACGCGTCAGGGTGGCGTCCACGCCGCGCTGACGAGCCCGGCCCGCCTGCGGGAACAGGACGCTCGCCCCCCGCGTTGACCCCCCGGCTGCCGTGGCCGCCCCCGTCGACGGGGGACCAGGAGGACCCGCCCATGACCCTCACGCGGACCGCCCAGACCGACGCGCTGCGCCAGGAGTTCGACCGCCAGGTCGAGAACCTGATCCACCGGGGGTACCCCGCCCTCGCCGGGCTGACCGAGGGGGCCCTCCTCGGACACCTCGAACCGCTGAGAGACCGGCTGACCGCGCTCGACGCCGTCCCGGCGGACCTGGACGCGCCGCGGCTGCCCCTCGTCCTCGTCATCGCCGGGGACGTGGTGCCGAGCAGCGAAAGCATCACCCACACCGAGATGCGCGGCAGGCCGGGCTTCACCACGATGGAGCCCGACGACCTGGCGCGGTTCGCTCCCACGTCGGACGTCGAGGCACCCGCCGGGCCGGCGTACCTGCTCGTGGACGTCGACACCGGCGCGGACACCCTCGACGTCGTCCCGGACGACGCGCTCGGCACGATCACGCGAGTCAACCGCTCGCCCCTCACGGTCGAGGAGGGCATCGCGGTCGTCACGCATCACCCCGAGGTGCTCCGGACGCACAACTGCTTCTCGCTGCTCGGCTCACGCTGCGGCGACCGCCGTGTCCCGGCGCTGTGGGTGAGCAAGGGCCGTCCCCGGCTCGGCTGGTGCTGGGCCGGCGCGCCGCACACCTGGCTGGGCTCCGCGTCCGCGGGCGGCCGGGTCGGCGTCTGAGCGGGCTCAGCCGTCGAGGACGTGCGTGACGTACCGTCATCCACCCGCCGCACGCACGGGCCTCGGCTGCGCTGCCGCGGTCGCGTCGTGAGGAACTCCTTGACAGTCCGGCGATGTGAACGTTCACAATCAGGACGCAAGCGTCCCGAGGTGCGAAGGCGGTGCTCGATGTCGCGTGGCTCCCGTCGGCACCCGACCATGGCGGACGTCGCGCGGCTCGCCGGCGTGTCCCACCAGACGATCTCCCGTGTGCTCAACGGCCACGAGAACGTCCGGCCGGAGACTCGTGCCCGCGTGCTCGAGGCCATCGACCAGCTGCAGTACCGCCCGAACGCGTCCGCCCGCGCGCTCGTCACACGGCGGACGCGGCTGCTCGGCGTCGTCGCGTTCGACACCACCCTGTACGGGCCGGCCAGCACGTTGTACGGCATCGAGCAGGCCGCGCGGGAGGCGGGCTACTTCGTCACCATCGTCAGCCTCAAGACGATCACGCGGGACAGCGTCAGCGACGCCCTCGGCGTGCTCGCCGACCACGCGGTCGACGGCATCGTGGTGATCGCCCCCCAGCGCGAGGCCGTCGAGGCGCTATACCGCGTCCCCGGCGGTCTCGCAGCCGTCGCGGTGGAGGGTGGCGAGGGAACACGCGAGGTCCCGGTGGTCTCGGTCGGCCAGGAGCAGGGGGGGCGCCTCGCCACGGAGCACCTGCTCGGGCTCGGTCACCGCACCGTGCACCACGTCGCAGGGCCGGACGACTGGCTCGAGGCCGAGGCACGCGTCGCCGGGTGGCGCGCCGCGCTGCGGGACGCGGGTGCGCCGCTGCCGCGGATGTTGCGCGGTGACTGGAGCCCCCGGTCCGGCTACGCGGCGGGCAAGGCCCTCCTCGACGCGTCCGACGCGCAGGCCCTGACCGCGGTGTTCGCGGGCAACGACCAGATGGCACTCGGCGTGCTCCGCGCGTTCCGCGAGGCGGGCGTACGCGTCCCTGACGACGTGAGCGTCGTGGGCTTCGACGACGTCCCGGAGGCGGAGTTCTTCCCGCCCCCGCTCACGACCGTGGCGCAGGACTTCGACGAGGTGGGCCGGCTCAGCATCGACCTGCTGCTGCACCGGCTCGAGGGCGGCAGGCCGGCGTCGAGCCCGGTGGTGCCGCCGCGCCTCGTCGTCAGGGAGAGCAGCGGGCCGCCCGGGCGCGGGTCCGGGGGCGGTGTTCTCCCGGAGACCGGACGAGGGTAGAAACCGAGCGGGAGCCGCCGGCGTACCGCCGAGGCCCGCCACCCAGGAGGGAAGCGAACCGTGCAGCGACGACGACTGGGCCGTCTCGGCCACGAGAGCTCCGTGCTCATCTACGGCGCTGCGGCGCTCGCGAAGGTCGACCAGGACACCGCAGACACCGCGATCGCGGAGGCGCTCGACGCCGGCATCAACCACCTGGACGTGGCCGCCGGCTACGGGGACGCGGAGCTGCGGCTCGGCCCGTGGATGCCCCGCATCCGCAGCGACGTCTTCCTCGCCACGAAGACCGACGTGCGGGACGCGGACGCCGCGTGGCGCCAGATCAACGCCTCTCTGGAGCGGCTGCAGACCGACCGCGTCGACCTCATCCAGCTGCACGCCGTGGGCGACCGCGAGCAGCTCGACCTGGCCACGCGTCCCGGGGGCTCACTCGAGGCCGTCGTCCGCGCCCGCGAGGAGGGCATGGCGGACGCCATCGGCATCACAGGGCACGGGCACGACGCCCCGGCCACGCACCTCGAGGCGCTCGGACGGTTCCCGTTCGACACGGTGCTCACGCCATGGAACTTCACGCTCTCCCGGCGCCCCGACTACGCGGCCGCGTACCACGCCCTCGTTGACGAGGTCCGCCGGCAAGACGTCGGGCTCATGATCATCAAGTCCATCGCCCGGCGGAACTGGGTCGCAGGCGAGGAGGACCGCTACACGACCTGGTACGAGCCGTTCGACGACCAGGAGCACATCAGTGCGGCCGTGTCCTGGGTGCTCGCCCACGAGGAGGTCACCGGTCTGGCCACTGCGGGGGACGTGCGTCTGCTCGGCATGATCGTCCGGGCCGAGCGTGACGCCGCCGCCCGCGACGCCGGCGAGACTGAACAGGTCCTGGCGACCGCCGACCCGTACGCCTCGCCGTTCGTCGCGATGCCCTTCTGAGTTCGCGGAACCCGTACGCCTCCAGGTCTTGACCCGTGCAGATGTGATCGCTAACAATAGGACAAATCGTACGTGCTCACGCTCACGTCGCAGCCGATCCTGCGCACTCCTGAGGGCGTGACCCGGAAGATCCCCATCTGCACCCGGTACCGGACGGAGGAGTGCGCCGCAGATGGATGTGAACGTTCACAGCAGGCCGCGGGTGGCCGTGGGCGTCGACTTCGGCACCCTGTCGGGCCGCGTGGTGGTCGTCTCCGTCGAGGACGGCACCGAGCTGGGCAGCGCGGTGCACGAGTACCGACACGGGGTCATCGACCGCGCTCTCCCCGGTTCTGCGGACAGACTCCCGCTGGAGTGGGCGCTGCAGGCTCCCGACGACTGGCGGGACGTGCTGCGCATCGCCGTGCCCAAGGCCCTGGCGGCGAGCGCGGTCCCGCCGAGCGATGTCATCGGCATCGCGACGGACTTCACCGCGTGCACCCTCGTCCCCACCACCCGGGACGGCACGCCGCTGTGCGAGCAGGAGGGCCTCGGCGCCCGCCCGCACGCGTGGCCCAAGCTGTGGAAGCACCACGCGGCGCAGCCCCAGGCCGAGCGCGTCACCTCCGTGGCCGCCGCGCGCGGTGAGGCGTGGCTGCCGCGGTACGGGGGGCGTATCTCGAGCGAGTGGCAGTTTGCCAAGGCCCTTCAGCTGCTCGAGGACGACGCCGAGGTGTACGCACGGGCCGACCGCCTCGTCGAGGCTGCCGACTGGATCGTGTGGGAGCTGTGCGGCGCGGAGACCCGCAACGTCTGCACCGCCGGCTACAAGGGCCTGTACCAGGACGAGTCCTACCCCGGGCGTGACTACCTCGCCGCGCTGAACCCCGACTTCACCGGCTTCGTCGAGGACAAGCTGGCCCACCCGCTCGCGCGACTGGGGGATCGCGCCGGCGGGCTGACCGCCCGCGCCGCCGGCTGGACGGGCCTGCGCGAGGGCACGCCCGTGGCGGTCGGCAACGTGGACGCCCACGTGACCGCGGCGGCCGCGAACGCGCTCGCCCCCGGGCAGATGCTCGCCGTCATGGGCACGAGCACGTGCCACGTCATGAACGGCGACGAGCTCGCCGAGGTGCCCGGCATGTGCGGTGTCGTGAGGGACGGCATCGTGTCCGGTCTCTGGGGATACGAGGCGGGCCAGAGCGGCGTGGGCGACATCTTCGCGTGGTTCGCCGAGACGATCGCACCGGCCGAGTACGCCGCACAGGCGTCCAGCCGCGGGGTGTCCGTGCACGAGCTGCTCACCGAGCGTGCCGCCGCGCAGCAGGTGGGGGAGCACGGGCTCGTCGCGCTCGACTGGCACAGCGGCAACCGTTCGGTGCTCGTCGACCACGACCTGTCCGGCGTGCTCGTGGGCCTGACCCTGTCGACCCAACCCGAGGACGTGTACCGGGCGCTTCTCGAGTCGACCGCGTTCGGCACGCGAACGATCGTCGAGACGTTCGAGTCCTCCGGGGTTCCGGTCACCGAGCTCGTGGTGGCCGGTGGACTCCTCAGGAACACGTTCCTCATGCAGATGTACGCGGACGTGACGCGTCGTCCCCTGTCGGTGCTCGCCTCCGAGCAGGGGCCCGCCCTGGGGTCGGCGATCCACGCGGCCGTCGCGGGCGGTGCCTACCCCGACGTCCGGGCGGCCGCCGCGGTGATGGGCAAGGTGCACCGCGCCGTGTACGAGCCCGACGAGCACCGCGCCGGGGCGTACGACGCGCTGTACGCCGAGTACACCGCGCTGCACGACCACTTCGGCCGGGGTGGCTCCGACGCGCTGCACCGGCTGCGGCGGCTGCGCAACGAGGCGGTGTCGTCGTGAGCGCCCTACCGCCGGCGGTGGAGGACCTCCGCGCCGAGGTCTGCCGGCTGCACGCGGAGCTGGTCCGGTGGGGCCTCGTGGCCTGGACGAGCGGCAACGTCTCGGCCCGTGTCCCCGGACACGACCTGCTCGTCATCAAGCCGAGCGGCGTCCTGTACGAGGACCTCACCCCCGAGACGATGGTCGTCACCGACCTGGATGGCCGGGTCGTCGACGGAGGTGGGCTGTCCCCGTCGAGCGACACCGGCGCGCACGCGTACGTCTACCGGGCGATGCCGGACGTCGGCGGGGTGGTGCACACGCACAGCCCGTACGCCACCGCGTGGGCCGCCCGCGGCGAGCCGATCCCGTGCGCGATCACCGGGATGGCGGACGAGTTCGGCGGCGAGATCCCGGTGGGTCCGTTCGCGCTCATCGGCGAGGACGACATCGGCAAGGGCATCGTGAGCACGCTCTCCGGGCACCGGTCCGCGGCTGTCCTCATGCGCGGGCACGGCCCGTTCACGATCGGCAAGGACGCCGAGGCCGCGGTGAAGGCCGCCGTCATGTGTGAGGACGTGGCGCGCACCGTCCACCTCGCCCGCGCGCTCGGTGAGGTCACGCCACTCGACCGGCGGCAGGTGGACGCTCTGCACGACCGCTACATGAACGTCTACGGCCAGCGGGGCGCCGCGGCCGGCGAGGAGGAGTCGTGAGCGACGGTGTCAACGGCCCTGCCGCTGCGGCCGTGAACGGCCGTGTTTCGGTGGCCGCCCACGGCCGGAAGCCCCGGATCGGTGTGCTGGGCATCATGCAGGCGCTGTATGACGAGATGGTCCCGGGGATCACCGAGCGGCAGGGCGCGTACGCGCAGGAGGTCGCCGACAGCCTCGGTGAGGTCGCTGAGTTCGTGGTGGGCCCACCGGTGAAGGGTCGCGAGGACGCGGAGAAGGTGATGCGGCAGTTCGAGAACGCCGACCTCGACGGCGTGCTCGTCACGATGCTCACCTACGGCCCGGCGATGCGGGTGGCGCGGTTGTTCAACGAGAACCGGCTGCCGGTGTGCCTGGCGAACATCCAGCCCGAACCCGCGGTGACGCCGGCGTGGGACATGGCCGACATGACCTACAACCAGGGCATCCACGGGGCGCAGGACACCGCGAACGCGATGGTGCGCGCCGGGCGCCCGTTCCACGTCATCACCGAGGAGTGGCAGAGCGCGGCCTTCCGCGATCGGGTCGACCGGTGGGCACGGGCGGCCAAGGCGGTCACCGCGTGGCGCAGCCTCAAGGTGGGCGTGTTCGGCTACGCGATGAACGACATGGGCGACATCCGGGTGGACGAGAACGCGCTGCTGCGCGCCCTCGGTCCGGAGATCTCCTACGTCGCGCCGGGGGACCTGTGGCGCGGCATGCAGGCGATCACCGACGAGGAGGTCGCCGACCTCGAGGTGTGGGAGGACGAGCGGTTCGAGATCGACCCGGTTCTGCCGAAGGAGGAGCGCGCCGACCACGCCCGCATGCAGCTTGCCCTCGAGCGCATCCTCACCGACCGGGGCTATGGGGCCTACTCCACCCACTTCGACGCGATCGGCGAGGACGGCAGGTTCGCCCGGCTGCCGCTGGCCGCGGCGTCGTCGTTGATGGCGAAGGGGTACGGCTACGGCGCGGAGGGCGACGCGCTGGCCGCGACGATGGTCTACGCCGGGCACCAGCTCGACGGCGCCGGGCACTTCACCGAGATGTACGCGATGGACTTCCCCTCGGACTCGATCCTCATGAGCCACATGGGGGAGGGCAACTACGCGGTGGCCCGCACCGACGAGCCGGTGCGGCTGGTCAAGCGGTCGCTCGGCATCGGGGCGCTGGACGACCCGCCCACGTTCGTGTTCCGCCTGCGGCCGGGCCCGGCCACGCTGGCGTCGCTGGTGTCCCTCGGCGGGGAGCGGTTCCGGCTCGTCGTGTGCGAGGGCGAGGTGCTCGACAGCCAGGTGCTGCCGGCACTGGAGATGCCCTACGGACAGTTCAGGCCGGACACGGGGGTGCGGGCCTGCATGGACGCGTGGCTCGCGAACGGGGGCACCCATCACATGGTCATGAACCTCGGCCGCTGCGCGGCGGACTGGCGCGTGTTCTGCCAGCTCGCCGGCATCGACTACGTCGCCGTCTGAGCCCGAACGACCCTGGAGGAGAAACACCGTGCGTACGACGACACTTCGAGTCCTCGCGGCGGCCGGCCTCGCGCTCGCGCTCGCCGCGTGCGGGCAGGACAGCGTCCGTCAGGGCACCGGCGACGCCGAGGGCGGCACCATCGGCATCGCCATGCCCACCCGGTCCTCCGAGCGCTGGATCGCCGACGGCAACAACATGGTGAAGCAGTTCGAGAAGGCCGGCTACGAGACCGACCTGCAGTACGGCCAGGACGACGTCGACAACCAGGTCTCCCAGATCGAGAACATGATCGCCAAGGGGGACAAGGCTCTCGTCGTCGCGGCCATCGACGGTGCCTCGCTCACCGACGTCCTGCAGCAGGCCAAGCACGCGGGCATCCCGGTGATCTCGTACGACCGGCTCATCACCGGCACGAAGAACGTCGACTACTACGCCACGTTCGACAACTTCAAGGTCGGGGTGCTGCAGGGCCGCTACATCGTGGAGAAGCTCGGGCTCACCAAGGGCGAGAAGGGCCCGTTCACGCTCGAGGTCTTCGCCGGCTCACCGGACGACAACAACTCGAAGTACTTCTTCCGGGGCGCGATGAGCGTGCTCCAGCCCTACATCGACGAGGGAGCGCTCGAGGTCAGGTCGGGCCAGACGGCGTTCAACCAGGTCACCACGCTGCGCTGGGACGGCGGGCTTGCCCAGGCCCGCATGGAGAACCTGCTCAGCCGCGCGTACACGAAGGAGGACCTGGACGCGGTCCTGTCCCCGTACGACGGCATCTCGATCGGCGTGCTCTCCGCGCTCAAGAGCGTCGGGTACGGGTCGGGGAGCAAGCCTCTGCCGATCGTGACCGGTCAGGACGCAGAGCTCGCCTCCGTGAAGTCGATCATCGCCGGTGAGCAGACCCAGACCGTCTACAAGGACACGCGCAAGCTCGCCGGCGTCGCGGTCGACATGACGAAGGCGGCGCTGCGAGGCAAGCAGCCCAGGATCAACGACCGCGAGAGCTACGACAACGGCGTCAAGGTCGTCCCCTCGTACCTGCTCGAGCCGGTGAGCGTGGACAAGAGCAACTACCACGAGGTGCTGGTCGAAGGCGGGTACTACACCGAGGCCGAGCTGAAGGGTTGAGCCGTGTCGGACCTTCTCCTCGAGATGCGGGCGATCGGCAAGACGTTCCCGGGGGTCCGTGCACTCGAGGACGTCTCGCTGCAGGTGCGCCACGGCGAGGTGCACGCGATCTGCGGAGAGAACGGCGCCGGCAAGTCCACGCTCATCAAGGTGCTCGCCGGCATCTACCCGCACGGCAGCTACGAGGGCGAGATCCTGCTCGAGGGCGAGGCCTGCGAGTTCCGCGACATCCGCGGGAGCGAGCAGCGCGGCATCGTGGTCATCCACCAGGAGCTCGCCCTCGTCCCGTACCTCTCGATCGCCGAGAACATCTTCCTCGGCAACGAGCACTCCCGGCGCGGCGTCATCGACTGGAACGAGACGGTGCGGCACGCCCGGGCACTGATGCGGCGGGTCGGTCTCGACGAGCACCCCGCCACCCGGGTCGCCGACCTGGGGGTGGGCAAGCAGCAGCTCGTCGAGATCGCCAAGGCGCTGTCGAAGGAGGTGCGGCTGCTCGTCCTGGACGAGCCGACCGCGGCGCTCAACGACGAGGACAGCCGCAAGATGCTCGACCTCATCCGCGAGTTCCGGTCCCACGGCATCGCCTCCATCGTCATCTCGCACAAGCTCAACGAGATCAGGGACGTCGCCGACGCCATCACCATCCTCAGGGACGGGCGCACGATCGAGACCTTGCGCGCGGGCGAGGACGACCTCGGCGAGGACCGGCTCATCCGCGGCATGGTCGGGCGGGACCTCGAGCACCGCTTCCCGGCCCGCTCGCCGGCCGTGGGCGAAGTCGTCCTCTCCGTCCGTGACTGGACGGTGTTCCACCCGGTCGACACCGAGCGCAAGGTCGTCGACGCGGTGTCCCTCGATGTACGGCGGGGTGAGGTCGTCGGCATCGCCGGGCTGATGGGCGCCGGGCGTACGGAGCTCGCGATGAGCCTGTTCGGCCGCAGCTACGGGCACCGGATCAGCGGCACGGTGCTCAAGGACGGCGCCGAGATCCGGACGCGCACGGTGTCCGAGGCCATCGCGCACGGCATCGCGTACGTGACCGAGGACCGCAAGCAGTACGGACTCAACCTCATCGAGGACATCAGCCGCAACGTGACCATCGCCGCCCCGCGAAAGGTGAGCCGCCGGCTCGTCGTGGACGCCTCCCGGGAGTCGGCGGCCGCGGAGGAGTTCCGTCGCGACATGGGCATCAAGGCCCCCTCCGTGCGCACCGTCACCGGCACGCTCTCCGGCGGCAACCAGCAGAAGGTCGTGCTCGGCAAGTGGGTGTTCGCCGACCCCGAGGTGCTGATCCTCGACGAGCCGACCCGCGGCATCGACGTCGGGGCGAAGTACGAGATCTACATGATCATCAACCGGCTCGCGGCGGAGGGGAAGGCGATCGTCCTCATCTCCTCCGAGCTGCCGGAGCTGTTGGGCATGTGCGACCGCATCTACACGCTCAGCCAGGGCCGGCTGACCGCCGAGGTCGCACGCGAGGACGCCACGCAGGAGCTGCTGATGCGCCACATGACGACGGCCAGGGGGTGACCGTGTCGACGGACACGCGGACGAAGGAGCCAAAGACCACCGAGGCCGTACGGTCCGAGGGCGGCACGGGGACGCTCGACCTGCTCCGCCAGCAGGTCAGGCGCAACATCCGCCAGTACGGCATGCTCGTCTCGCTCGTGCTGATCGTCCTGCTCTTCGAGGTGTGGACCGAGGGCGTCCTGCTCGACCCGCTCAACGTGACCAACCTCGTCGCGCAGAACAGCTACATCCTGATCCTCGCGATCGGCATGGTCATCGTCATCATCACCGGGCACATCGACCTGTCGGTCGGGTCCGTCGCCGCGTTCGTCGGCTCGGTCGCTGCGGTGCTCATGGTGCAGCAGGACATGTCGTTCCCCGTCGCGCTCGTGCTGTGCGTGCTGCTCGGGGCGGCGATCGGGGCCTGGCAGGGGTTCTGGGTCGCGTACGTCGGCATCCCGTCGTTCATCGTCACGCTCGCCGGCATGCTGCTGTTCCGCGGCGCCACCCAGATCACGCTGCAGGGCCAGTCCATCGCGCCGTTCCCCGGCGGGTTCCAGGACATGAGCACGGGGTTCCTCCCCGAGATCGGCCCGGAGACGAACTACCACAACCTCACGCTGCTCGTGGGGCTCGTCGTTGCCGTGGTCGCCGTCGTCCAGGAGGTCCGCGACCGCCGGGCCGCGCAGCGGTACGGGACCAGCGGCCTGCCCTCGTCGTGGTTCCTCGCCAAGTGCGTGGCGATCGTCGTGTTCGTCGTGCTGTTCACGCTGACGCTGGCGAGCTACCGGGGCATCCCCATCGTGCTCATCATCCTGCTCGTCCTGTTCGGGGTGTACTCGTTCGTGATGCGGACGACCGTCCTCGGCCGGCGCGCGTACGCCACCGGGGGCAACGAGCCCGCGGCCCGGCTCTCCGGGGTGAAGAGCCAGCGGGTCACGTTCGCGGTGTTCACGAACATGGGCGCGCTCTCCGCCCTGGCCGGGCTGGTATACGCGGCACGGCTCAACGCAGGCACGCCCAACGCGGGCATCAACTTCGAGCTCGAGGCGATCGCCGCGGCCTTCATCGGCGGTGCCTCGGCCAGTGGAGGCGTCGGCACCGTTCTCGGCGCCGTCATCGGGGGTTTGGTCCTGGGCGTGCTCAACAACGGCATGTCGCTGCTCGGGATCGGGGTGGACGTCCAGCAGGTCATCAAGGGCCTCGTCCTGCTGCTCGCTGTCGGCTTCGACATCTGGAACAAGAGGCGCGTGGGCTCGTGAACAGGAGTGAGTCATGAACCGAAGCGGCCCGGGCCGAGCCGGCCGGTTGGTGAACCGGCGGTCCTTCCTGCAGATGTCCGCGTCGGCCGCCGTGCTCGGCCTCGGCGCCGTCGGCTGCGGCGACGCCACCGCGCTCGTCGAGTCGGAACGCCGCGTCCGGCAGTGGAACCTCTTCGGAGGCGGGGACGGCGCCAGGCTCATCCAGATGCACGACCAGTTCCGGGCCGGGCACCGGCCGATCGACTTCGAGGCGACGACGCTCGAGTGGGGTGCGCCGTTCTACACGAAGGTCGCGATGGCCGCCGCGGGCGGTCGCTCGCCTGACGTGGCGACGTTCCACCTCTCCCGCCTCGTCGGGTTCTCGCCCGGAAACCTTCTCGACCCGTTCCCCGCCGAGCTGCTCGACGAGTTCGGCATCACGAAGGACAAGTTCCTCCCCCAGGCCTGGGACAAGGCGGTGTTCGACGGCCAGCTCTATGCGATCCCGCTCGATACGCACCCGTTCGTCATGTACTACAACACCGACATCTGCAAGAAGGCCGGCGTCCTCGAGGCCGATGGGCGGCTGCGCGAGACGCACGGCGAGGACGAGCTGATCGACCTGCTCACAGCGGTCAAGGACGCGACAGGGAAATGGGCGGTGTCGATCGACACCGAGAACCCGTGGCGCCTCTGGTGGACCCTTTACCGCCAGCTCGACGGGGAGGTCCTCTCCGAAGACGGGACCGAGCTCGCCGTGGACGACGAGAAGGGCGTCCGGGCGCTCGAGCTGATGCAGCGCATGGCGAAGGAGGGCCTCACGCCGAGCAGCGCGGACGAGGTCGCCGTCGTCGCCAACTTCAGCAACGGGGCCACCGGACTCGCGTGGAACGGTGAGTGGGAGGTCACCACGTACGAGACGTCGAAGATGCCGTTCAGCATGACGCCGTTCCCCGACGTGTTTGGCAGCATCCGCACGTACGGCGACGCGCACTCCTTCGTGCTGCCGCACCAGCGCGACCGCGACGAGGGCACGCTGCGTGACACCCTCACCTACGTCGCCTGGATGCTCGAGCACAGCGTCGACTGGGCCGCGGGGGGCCACATCCCCGCGTACCAGCCGGTCGCGCAGAGCCAGCAGTACCTCGACATGGAGCCCCAGTCCGAGTACCGCCGCGTGGCCGAGTTCGTCCAGTTCCACCCCGAGGCGTGGTTCTCCGGCTCGGGTGCAGAGATCGAGATCCAGGCCGCCGCGGCGTTCACCGGCGTCTACTCCGGCCGCACCCCCCAGCAGTGCCTTGACCAGTTCAAGGCAGCCGTCCAGAAGCTGCTGGACACGCCGGCCCCCGTCTGACCCCCCGCACGCGTCCCAAGGAGCAGTCATGGTCGCGCACACCGATGTCGCCCATACGCGGGGGAGTACGGCCCCGGTCGTGAGCAGCAGCACGAGTCCGTCGCAGGAACGGCGGCGTTCCTGGGTGGGACTGTGGTTCGTCCTGCCGTTCGTCCTCTTCTACGTGGCGTTCCTCGTCTGGCCGACGTTCGCCGGGTTGTGGTCCAGCTTCTTCAACACCAGCCTCGCCGGCGGTGAGAGCGAGTTCCTCGGCCTGGAGAACTGGCGACGGATGGTCGCCGACCCGGCGGTCTGGGACTCACTGGGCAACACGATCTACTTCACAGTGCTTTCCACGCCGCCGCTCGTGGCCGTCGGTCTGGGCATGGCGCTGCTGGCCAACCGGGCGCGCCGGCTCGGTTGGTTCCTGAGGTTCAGCTACTTCGCGCCTTTCGTCCTGCCGGCGACCGTGGTGACGCTCATCTGGGTGTGGATCTACCAGCCGGGGTTCGGCCTCATCAACGGGACGCTCACCGCGATCGGCCTTCCCGAGGTCGGCTGGCTCACGGACGAGAAGGTGGCGATGATCTCCATCGTCATCACCACGGTCTGGTGGACGGTCGGGTTCAACTTCCTGCTCTACCTCGCCGCACTGCAGGGCATCTCTCCCCAGCTGTACGAGGCGGCGAGCATCGACGGCGCGAGCGGCTGGCAGCAGCTGCGCAGCATCACCCTGCCGCTGTTGCGCCGCACCACCGGGCTCGTCATCGTGCTCCAGCTCGTCGCGTCGCTCAAGCTCTTCGACCAGGCGTACCTCATGACGCTGGGCGGGCCGAACTTCGCCACCCGGCCGATCATCCAGTACATCTACGAGACCGGGTTCACGGGCTTCCGCATCGGCTACGCCTCCGCGATCTCGTACATGCTCTTCGCCGTGATCCTCATCGTCTCCGTCGCCCAGTTCCGGCTCTTCTCCACGAAGGGGGACCAGTCATGACCGCCATGACCACGGAGGCCCCCTCCGGCCGAACCGCGGCTACGCACCGGGCCAAGGGGGCCGGGCCCCGGCGCCGGTCCCGGGTCACGCCTGTGGGCGCGGCACTGACCCTCGGGTCGGTCCTGCTCGCGTTCGTGTGGCTGATGCCGCTGCTGTGGGCTGCCGACACCGCACTCAAGCCCGAGGCGGAGACCACGAAGACGCCACTGACGTGGACGATGTCCGACGCCTCGCTCGAGTCGTTCCGCGCGATCCTCGGCGCAGGCGACATCATCCGATGGTTCGTCAACAGCACGGTCGTGACCGTGCTCGTCACGCTGCTCACGCTGGCGCTCTGCGCCCTGGCCGCGTTCGGCTTCTCCCGAATGAGGTTTCCGGGGCAGGGGTGGCTGTTCGCTGCCGTCGTCGCGGGCATCCTCATCCCGCCGCAGGTGCTCATCGTGCCGCTCTTCCATGAGATGACGGCACTCGGGCTCGTCGACACGTACTGGGGCATGGTGCTGCCGCAGGTGGTCACTCCCGTGTTCGTGTTCGTGCTCAAGAAGTTCTTCGACGGGCTGCCGCGCGACTACGAAGAGGCCGCACGCATCGACGGTGCCGGCAGCCTGCGCGTGTTCTGGAGCGTCGTGCTGCCGATGTCCAAGCCGATCCTCGCCGCCGTGGGCATCTTCGTGTTCATCCATTGCTGGAACAACTTCCTCTGGCCGTTCATCGTGACGACGAACCCCGACATGATGACGATCCCGGTGGGCCTCTACACCGTGCAGGGGACGTACGGCCTCCGCTACGCCCAGGTCATGGCCTCGGCACTTCTCGGTGGCATCCCGCTGCTGCTCGTCTACATGCTCTTCCAGCGCCAGGTCGTGCGCGGCGTCGGCGACGCCGGGCTCAAGGCCTGAGGGGCGAGACGGTCCCTCACGTGACGACGACCCCGACCAGCACCCGACCGTGACCCGACCCCTCCCCCTGGAGACCTGACGTGCTGCACGCGTCTCTCGCCCTCGACCCCTCCTTCGTCGTCGCCCCCGTGAGCCGGCGCACGTTCGGCTCGTTCGTCGAGCACCTCGGCCGGTGCGTGTACACCGGCATCTACGAGCCCGGGCACCCGACCGCGGACGAGGACGGGTTCCGTACCGACGTGCTCGACCTGACCCGCGAGATGGGTGTCAGCGCGGTGCGGTACCCAGGCGGCAACTTCGTCTCCTGCTACCGGTGGGAGGACGGGGTCGGCCCGGTCGACGCCCGCCCGACCCGGCTCGACCTCGCCTGGCGGACGACGGAGACCAACGCGTTCGGCCTCGACGAGTTCGCCCGCTGGTGCCGCAAGGCGGGCGTCGAACCGATGATGGCGCTCAACCTCGGAACCCGCGGCGTGCAGGAGGCGCTCGACCTGCTCGAGTACGCCAACCACCCGGAGGGCACCGCGCTCTCGGACCTGCGGCGCTCCCACGGCGCCAAGGAGCCGTACGGCGTGCGGATGTGGTGCCTCGGCAACGAGATGGACGGCCCCTGGCAGACCGGGCACAAGACGGCCGAGGAGTACGGCAGGGTCGCGGCCGAGACCGCCCGGGCGATGCGGCAGATGGCCGACGGGCTCGAGCTCGTCGCGTGCGGCAGCTCGCACTCGCGCATGCCGACGTTCGGCGCGTGGGAGTCCACCGTGCTCGAGCTGGCCTACGACCAGGTCGACTACGTGTCGCTGCACGCGTACTACCAGGAGCACGACGGCGACCTCGGCAGCTTCCTCGCCAGCGCGGTGGACATGGACCGCTTCATCGACGCCGTGGTGGCCACGGCCGACGGTGTGGCGGCGCGGCTGCGCTCGCCCAAGCGCATCGCGCTCTCCTTCGACGAGTGGAACGTCTGGTACCAGAGCCAGTGGCGCGACGAGGGTCCGCCACCCGACTGGCCCGTGGCTCCGCGGCTCATCGAGGACACGTACAACGTCGCGGACGCGGTCGTGGTGGGCAACCTGCTCATCTCGCTGCTGCGGCACAGCGACAGGGTCACGGCCGCGTGCCAGGCACAGCTCGTCAACGTGATCGCGCCGATGCGCTGCGAGCCGGGTGGCCCGGCGTGGCGCCAGACCACGTTCCACCCGTTCGCGCAGGCGTCCCGCCTCGCCCGGGGGGAGGTGCTCCAGGTGCAGACGACGAGCCCGTCGTACGAGACCGCGCGCTTCGGTGAGGTGCCGGTCGTCGACGCGGTCGCGACGCGTGACCCGCAGACCGGGGACGTCGCCCTGTTCGCGGTGAACCGGCACCAGGACGAGGGCGTCACCGTCACGGTGGACCTGCGTGCCCTTTCGGGTGCCGGCGCCGGCCTGCAGGTCGCCGAGGCCACCGTGCTCGCGGACGACGACGTCCGCGCGGTGAACACCGAGGACGCGCCCGACCGGGTCACGCCCCGCCCGCACCCGGCGGCGACCTCGGACGGGCGGACGCTCACCGTGACGTTGCCCCCCGTGTCCTGGAACGTCCTCCGGCTCGTCCACCGGTAGCTGAAGGGGAACCCATGGAGTACCGCATGCTCGGCCGCAGCGGGTGCGTCGTCTCGGCGTACGCGCTGGGCACGATGACCTTCGGCCGCGAGATCGACGAGGCCGACTCGCACGCCCAGGTCGACGCGTTCGTCGAGGCAGGTGGGACCTTCGTCGACACCGCCGACGTGTACGCGGACACCGCGTCGGAGGAGATCGTCGGCAGTTGGCTGGCGAACCGGCCTTCGGAGGTCCGCGACCAGGTCGTGGTCGCGACCAAGGGCCGGTTCCCCACCGGTCCGGGACCCAACGACCGCGGCACGTCCCGTCGGCACCTCTCCCGCGCGCTCGACGCGTCCCTGGCACGGCTGGGCCTGGACGCGATCGACCTCTACCAGGTGCACGCCTGGGACCCGTTGACGCCCCTGGAGGAGACGCTGCGCTTCGTCGACGACGCGGTGCGTGCGGGCAAGGTGCGCTACTTCGGGCTGTCGAACTTCACGGGCTGGCAGCTGCAGAAGGCCGTGGACGTGGCCGACTTCCGCGGGCTCACCCGTCCGGTCACCCTGCAGCCGCAGTACAACCTGCTCGCCCGCGAGGTGGAGTGGGAGATCGTGCCGGCGTGCCTGTCCGAGGGGCTGGGACTGCTGCCCTGGTCCCCGCTCGGCGGTGGCTGGCTCACGGGCAAGTACCGGCGGGACGAGCGCCCCACCGGTGCCACACGCCTCGGCGAGAACCCGGACGTCGGGGTCGAGGCGTACGGCAGGCGCGCCCCTCTGGAGCGGACGTGGGACGTGGTCGCCGCCGTCCAGGCCGTGGCCGAGCAGCGCGGCGTGTCCATGGCCCAGGTCGCGCTGGCCTGGCTGGCCGACCGTCCCGGCGTCACCTCGGTGATCCTCGGCGCGCGCACGCAGGAGCAGCTCGCCGACAACCTCGGAGCCGCCGACCTGCACCTCGACGACAAGGAGCGGCTGCAGCTCGACGAGGCGAGCGACCCCGGTGTGGGCGAGTACCCGTACGGGGAGATGGGCGTCGCGCAGCGCACCCGGCGCGTGGTGGAGGGGCGCTGACCCCTGCCGTGTCAGCCCTGTGGCTCGGACGCACGCCCGTCCGGCTCCACCACGACCTTGAGCCCGGTGCGGGTCACCGCCGACGCGAACGCCTCCTGCACCTCGGCCAGCGGGTAGCTCTTCGACACGACCGAGCGGACGTCGACGAGACCCCGCGTGGCGAGGGCGGTGGCGCGCGGGTACACGTCCCCCATCCGGCGCGACATCACCAGGGTGAGGCCCTTGCGGCGGGCGAGGGACGCGTTGAACGAGGTGCGGTCCCCGCTGGGGATGCCGACGAGCACCACGCGCGCCCCAGGGCGGGCGGCCACCGTCGCCGTGTCCACGGCCTCGTCCGTGCCGGCCACCTCGAAGGCGACGTCGGCGCCTCCCTCGGTGAGGTCGCGCCACGCGGCGTCGTCCGCGCTGTCCCCGCTGTCGAGGACGGCGTCCGCGCCCAGCCGCTTGGCCGCGTCCCGGCGGTGCGGCAACGGGTCGGAGGCGACCACCGTGGTCGCGCCGGCCGCGCGGGCCACCTGGAGCAGCAGCAGGCCGAGCGGGCCGCACCCGATCACGGCGACGCGGCTGGCGACCCGCAGGTGCGCCAGGTCAGCGGCGTGCACGGCCACGCCGAGCGGCTCGAGCATCGCCCCGTCGGCGTCGCTGAGGGAGTCCGGCAGTGGTTCCAGCAGCGCGGACGGCCACGCGACGTAGTCCTGCAGGCCTCCGTCCGTGGAGCGGTGGCCGGCGAACCCGACGGTCGGGCAGAGGTTGCGGTGCCCCGTCCGGCACGTCTCGCACTCCTCGCACGGCCGCGCCGGGTCGACCGCGACGCGCAGGCCGTGCCGCGGGCCGCCTTCGACGACGCCGGCGAACTCGTGCCCGAGCGTGAGCGGCTCACGCAGCCGCGCGTCCCCGATGCCTGCCTCGGCGTACCAGTGCAGGTCGGACCCACAGATCCCGACCGCGGTGACCCGCACCAGCTCCTCACCGGGCCCGGCCTGCGGGGTGGGCAGTTCGGTGAGGCGCACATCGCCGACGCCGTGCAGCCGTGCCGCGCGCATGGTCAGTCCCAGCCTTCTTCTCGCCTCGGGGGAGTTCTTGTGTACGGGGGAAAATCCAACCACGGTGCCGAAATCGGCCGGCGTCCGGCATCGCGACCTGGGACCTGTTGCCACCGTCGGCCCGGCCACCCGTGACGAGGTGTGGTCGGCTGGGAGGGTCGGCTGACGGGATCGTCTGACGGGATCGGCTGGCGTCGACAGGTGAAGGAGGCGGACATGCGCTTCGGCCTGGTGGGCACCGGGTACTGGGCCCGCACCGTGCACGGCGCGGGGCTGCGCGACAGCGAGGCTGTCGACCTCGTGGGGGTGTGGGGGCGAGACTCGCAGAAGACCGCCGCGCTGGCCGGCGAGCTCGACGCCGCCCCGTACGACGACCTGGACGCGATGATCGACGCGGTCGAGGCGGTGGCCTTCGCCGTCCCGCCCGCCGTCCAGGCCGACGCCGCGCTCCGTGCGGCCCTCGCCGGGCGTCACCTCCTGCTCGAGAAGCCGATCGCCACGACGGTCGAGGACGCCGACCGGCTCGCGGAGGCGGTCGAGGAGTCAGGGGTCGCCTCGCTCGTGTTCTTCACCGGACGCTTCCTCCCCGAACAGCGGGAGTGGCTCCGCGAGGTCAGCGGGGGCTCCTGGGAGGGCGGGTTCGCCCGCTGGCTGGGCAGCGCGTTCGCGACCGGCAGCCCATACGCGGAGTCGATCTGGCGCCGCGAGAAGGGCGGGCTGTGGGACGTAGGCCCGCACGCGCTCGCGATGCTCACCGGGGCGCTCGGTCCGATCACCGGCGTACGCGCCGACGCGGGCCTGGGCGACCTCGTCCACCTCGTGCTGCACCACGAGGGGGGCGAGACGAGCACGGCCACGCTGACGCTGTCCGCGCCACCCGCGGCCACCGGGTTCGCGTTGACGCTGTGGGGCGTGTCGGGCACGTCGGTGATGCCGACCGGGTCCACGCCCCCGGTGGCCGCCCTCGGTCTCGCTGCGGCCGAGCTGGTGGGCGGGGTCAACGCGGGCCGGACGTCCCACCCGTGCGACGTCCGCCTTGGGCGTGACGTCGTGCACGTGCTGGCCGAGGCGCAGCGTCAGGTGGATTCGATCTCCGCCAACCCTTGACTCATTCCAGTAACGCCTAGGTTCGGGTGGCGGGACGACCCTCCGAGAGACACTGCTCGCCGGTGCCTCAGGTCTGGGCGTCCAGCCGGTCCTGCTCGGTCTCGGTGTTGTGCTGCCGCCCGGGCACGTCGTGGGTGCTCAGCGTCTGGACGCCCGGTCGCCCGGTTTCGACGACGAAGGAGGCCCGCGTCGAGACCGGCGCGCCCGGCTGGGTCACGTACGGCACCACCCGGTAGTCCGTCTGCCACTGCCGTGGCGTCACGGTGCAGCGGACGTAGCCACGGAAGTTGTTGAAGAACCTGATGTGCGGGTTGTCCGCGAGCACCTGCGCGGTGTCGGCACGGGTGTCCGACCCGTTGCCCCCGGACGTGATCGAGGTGCCGACGAACTCCGTCGCGACCGTCGCCGAGCCGGGGTCGGCGAAGTCCGCCTTGACGTCGTTGGCCCAGCTCGCGTGGACGTCGCCGGTGAGCACGACCGGGTTGCTCGCCCCGGTCTCGGCGAAGCCGCGCACGATGCGGTCGCGCGAGCCGAGGTACCCATCCCAGGAGTCCATGCTGTACCGCTCGTCCGCGCCCACGCCGAGGTCTCGCCGGGCGAAGAACACCTGCTGGGCGAGCACGTTCCAGCGGGCGCCCGAGCGGGCGAGCCCGTCGAGCAGCCACGCCTCCTGCTCCGCGCCCGTGAGCGTGCGGGACGGGTCCTGCTGCTCGGGGTTCGGCGGCTTCGTCCCGTCGCCGGCGGCCTGGTCGTCGCGGTACTGCCGGGTGTCGAGCAGGTGGAAGTCCGCAAGCCCGCCGTACGGGAGGCGCCTGTAGAGCAGCATGTCCGGACCTCGCGGGACGGACGAGCGCCGCAGCGGCATGTGCTCGTAGTACGCCTGGTAGGCGGCCGCACGGCGGGGGAGGAACAGCGCCGGGTCCTGGCCCTGCTCGGGCACCAGCCCGGCGTAGTTGTTCTCGACCTCGTGGTCGTCCCAGGTCACCATCCACGGACACGCGGCGTGCGCGGCCTGCAGGTCGGCGTCCCCGCGGTACTGAGCGTGCCGGATGCGGTAGTCCTCGAGGCTCCAGATCTCCGCGCCGACGTGGTGCCGGACGTTCCCGTCGGGCGAGAGGTACTCGTCCGTGCCGTACTCGTAGATGTAGTCGCCGAGGTGCACGACGAGGTCGAGGTCCTCCTCGGCGAGGTGGCCGTACGCGGTGTAGTAGCCGTGCTCGAACTGCTGGCACGAGACGAACGCGAAGCGCAGCGCCCCGACGGCTGCACCGAGGGCGGGCGCCGTCCGCGTCCGGCCCACCGGGCTGATCTGACCGCCGGCCCGGAAGCGGTAGTAGTACTCCCGGTGCGGCTCGAGGCCGTGCACCTCGGCGTGCACGGCGTGCCCGAGCTCGGGGCGTGCGGTCTCGGTGCCGCGGCGGACGACCCGCCGGAACTGCGGGTCGTCGGCTACCTCCCACTCGGCTTGGACCGCGGCGTCGGGCATGCCGCCGCCGGCCATCGGGTCGGGCGCGAGCCGCGTCCACAGCACCACCCCGTCCGGGGCCGGGTCACCGGACGCGACGCCGAGGCTGAACGGGTCGTCGGCGAAGCGCGGGCTCGCCCACGCCCTGTCGGTGTACGGGCCCAGGCCGAGCACGAGCGCGGCGGCGGTGGTGCCGCTCACGCCGAGGAGGCGGCGACGGCTGAGCCCGGGCGAGGTGGACGTGGCGGTGTGGCTGGCGCGTGCGTGGTTCACGGGGTCCCCCGTCTCGCGAACGTCGTGGACGGCGAGTGACGCTAGGGGCGGAACGTGAGGCGCTCCCGACCTGGAGAGAGACGGGACGTGACGTCTCGATGACGGCGACGTCCGGGCTGGCCGCAGGGTTGTTTGACCTGGACGCCGGGGGCCGGGATAGCGTCCGGGGCGCCGTCACGAACACCCTCGAGCACCGGCAGGAGGAACGCGCGCCGTGTGGACCCTTTCGGGTTTCGCCGACGAGATCGACGCCGACCTCGACGTCCAGTGCGACACGCTCGCGGCTGACGACATCCGCCACCTCGAGCTGCGCAGCGTCTGGGACACCAACGTCTGCGACCTCGACGACGATCAGGTGGCCCGGGTCGCCGAGACGGTCGGGGAGCGCGGCATCGGGGTGTCGTCGATCGGGTCGCCGATCGGCAAGATCTCCGTCACGGACCCGTTCGCGCCCCACCTGGCGCGGTTCCGCCGCGCGCTCGACGTCGCCGGACGGCTCGGTGCGTCGTACGTCCGCGTGTTCTCGTTCTACCTCCCCGACGGCGACGATCCGGCCGCGCACCGGGACGAGGTGCTGCGCCGCCTGTCGACACTGGCGGACGAGGCCGGGCGTGCCGGGGTGACCCTTCTGCACGAGAACGAGAAGGAGATCTACGGCGACACGCCCGCCCGGTGCCACGACCTGCTCGAGTCGGTCGGCTCGCCGCACCTGCGCGCCGCCTGGGACGCGGCCAACTTCGTCCAGGTCGGCGCGCGCCCGTTCACCCAGGCGTACGCGCTGCTGCGCCCGTACGTCGCGTACGTGCAGGTCAAGGACGCGCTGCTGGCGACGGGCGAGGTCGTCCCTGCGGGCGAGGGAGACGGCGAGGTGCCCGAGACCCTGGCCGCCCTGCACGCGGACGGGTTCGACGGGTACTTCTCCATGGAGCCGCACCTCGCCGCGACCGGCCCGCTCGGCGGATTCAGCGGCCCCGGGCGTTGGCGGCACGCGGTGGCCGCCTTCACGGGCCTGTTGACGTCCCAGCGGATCCCGTGGGAGTGACCGCATGACCGCCGGGTTCGCGATCCTCGGCTGCGGCGTGATCGGCCGTCACCACGCGAGCATGCTCGCCGCTCTGCAGGACGAGGCCCGGGCGGCCGTCGTCGTCGACCGGGGGGCCGAGACGGCCGAGAAGGTCGCCGCCGAGCACGGGTGCGCCGCCACCACTTCGTACGCCGAGGCGCTCGCCCGCCCGGACGTGGACGTCGTCACCGTCTGCCTGCCGAGCGGCCTGCACGCGGACGCCGCGGTGGCCGCGCTCGAAGCCGGTAAGGACGTGCTTGTCGAGAAGCCCGTCGACATCACGCTCGAGGCGGCCGACCGGCTCGCCGCTGCCCAGCGGGCCACCGGGCGCACGGTCGGTGTGGTGAGCCAGCACCGGTTCGACGAGTCCGCGCAGGTGCTGCACCGGGCGGTGACCGCGGGCAGGTTGGGACGCCTGACCTCCGGGTCGGCGCAGATCTCGTGGTGGCGCTCACGCGCGTACTACGACTCCGGCGCGTGGCGCGGGTCGTGGGCGCTCGACGGGGGCGGTGCGCTGATGAACCAGGGCATCCACACGATCGACCTGCTCTGCTGGATGCTCGGCGAGCCCGCCGAGGTCGTCGCGTACACCGGGCGGCTGGCCCACGAGGGCATCGAGGTCGAGGACACCGGCGCGGCCACCGTGCGCTTCGCCAACGGCGCGCTCGGCAGCGTGCTCGGGACCACGGCCGCCTACCCCGGGCTCACCACGCGGCTGCAGGTCCACGGGGATCGCGGCTCGGCCGTCATCGACGACGACCGGCTCGCCTACTTCCACGCTGCCCCCGAGGGCGAGGCGTACGGGCTCGCCGGGGCGTGGGGTGATCTGGGCAACCAGGCCGCCTCGGTGCTGCCCGACCAGACCGGCGGGCCCACCGCGGGCGGCGATCCCGCGGCGCTGTCGGACGCGCACCTGCGGCAGATCCGCGACTTCCTCGACGCCCGGCGCGACGGGCGTCCACCGCTGGTCGGGGTGGCCGAGGCACGCGTACCTCTCGCGCTGGTGCTCGGCATCTACGAGTCCGCGCGGACGGGCAGGCCGGTCCGGCTGGAGGGCTGACCGTGTCCGGCCGACGTCAGGAGCTCGTGAGGATGACGAGTTGCTGGGTCGCTCGAGTCATCGCGACATAGCGGTCGACCGCTCCTTCGATGCCGGTGTCGGCGCCGCCGAACGTCTCCGGGTCGATGAGGACGACGAGGTCGAACTCGAGCCCCTTCGACAGCTCCGGGGTCAGGGACCGGACGCGGGACGTCGCCCGGGACGTGCCCTCTTCGATGTCACGAGCGCCGACGACGCAGGCGATCCCCTCGGCGTGTGCGGCGAGCCAGGTGTCGAGGATCGAGCCCAGGTCCGAGGCAGATCCGTGTACGACAGGGACATCGGTGCTGCGGATGGAGGTCGGAACGTTGGCGTCCGGGAGCACGGCTCGGATGACTGGCTCCGCCTCCGCCATGACCGCTTCCGGCGTCCGGTAGTTGATGCTCAGGGAGGCCAGGTTGATCCGGTCGAGGCCGATCCGTTCGAGCCGTTCCTGCCACGACTCGGTGAACCCGCGCCTGGCCTGGGCACGGTCCCCGACGACGGTGAAGCTGCGGGACGGGCACCGGAGCAGCAACATCTGCCACTCTGCGTCGGTCAGCTCTTGCGCCTCGTCCACGACGATGTGCGCGAACGGGCCGGCGAGCAGGTCCGGGTCGGTGGCGGGCAGTGCGGTCTCGTCGACCAGGGCGTCATGGAAGTCCTCGCCGCGAAGCATCGTCACCAAGCCGGTGCCGTACTCGTCGTCGGCGACCTCGATCAGGTCGTCCACGACCCTGGTCATGCGCTCGCGTTCGGCGGCGACGGTGGCGTCATGTCGATGCTTGCGTTGTGACGCCTCGGGGTCGCCGAGTCGCTGCCGCGCGGCGTCCAGGAGCGGCAGGTCGGACACCGTCCAGGCCTGTGCGTCCTCGCGCTGCAGCTTCCGGACCTCATCGCGGTCGAGCCAGGGGGCGCACATGCGCAGGTACGCGGGTACCGACCACAGGTCTCCGACGAGGTCAGGCGCTTCGAGCAGCGGCCAGGCCTTGGTGAGGGTGGTGGTCAGCTCCCTGTTCTGGCGCAGGGCCCGACGGAGCTGGTCGGTCGGGACGTCCTCGTCGTCGTGCTTGTCGACCAGGATGGTGACGAGCTCCTCCCAGATCTGGTCGCGTGCGTCGTTGTGCGGGGTGCCGGGTGCCGGCGCGTCGAAGGCTTCGGCCCACTCGCCGGCGCTGAGCCAGATGTCCCCCCACGGGGTCTCGACCTCCATGCCCTGGGTGGGCGGCTCCTCGTAGAACCTCACGGCTGGCTCGATCGCCTTCACCATGTCCGCGGACGACTTCAGGCGGGCCACGTCGGGGTCCGTCTCGATTGTTGCCGCGGCTCCCTCGGGGACGAGGTCACGCAGGGTGCAGGTCTGCACGCCCTCCTCTCCCAGGCTAGGGAGGACGTCGGCGACGTAGGCCAGGTAGGGCTGGTGCGGACCGACGATCAGCACGCCCCCCCGGCGGTGACCGAGACGAGGGTCGGAGTAGAGGAGGTAGGCGGAGCGATGCAGAGCGACGACGGTCTTCCCCGTACCCGGACCGCCGTCGACGACGAGAGCGCCGCGGGATCCCGCGCGAATGATGGCGTCCTGGTCGGCCTGGATGGTGCCGAGGACGTCTCGCATCCGGGCTGACCGGCTGCTGCCCAGGCTGGCGATGAAGGCCGACTGGTCGTCGAGCGCGGCGTGTCCGTCGAACCCGTCCGGGGTGAACACCTCGTCCCAGTAGTCGCTGATCCGGCCGCGGGTCCAGCGGTACCTACGGCGGCTCGCCAGACCCATCGGGTTGCCGTGGGTCGCTCCGAAGAACGGCTCAGCCGCGGGGGAGCGCCAGTCGAGGAGCAGCCGGCGCCCCGCGCTGTCCGTGAGGCCGAGCCGTCCGACGTACACGGGCTGGGCTGTCTCCGGGTCGTCTGCGCCGACCATGTGCCCGAGGCACAGGTCCAGGCCGTAGCGACGCAGGGTGCGCAGGCGAGCGCTCAGCCGGTGGATCTCCATGTCCCGGTCCATCGCCTCCTGGCCTATGCCACCGGGCGCCTTGCGCTCGGCCTCGAGGCGGTCGGACAGGGTGGCGATCGACTGCTCGAGGCTCTCCGCGATGGCCGCGAAGTGCTGCTCGTCGCCGGCGATCAGCGTCGGGTCGGCCTTGGGGGTGAGGTGGTCGGGAAGGTCGAACGCGCTGGTGGTCAGGCGGTTCACGTCACCAGCTCCGATCGAGCAGCAGCTTCGCGGCCACCATTGCTCCGTCGGGGCGGATCGTGGCGGCTACCGCGGTCGCTCGTGCGCGGGTCTCGGCGGTCAGGGTCGTCGTGAGCGCGGCTGACAGGGACTCGAAGGTCGGGGTCGGACCGTCGTGCGCCGCGCCGATGCCCAGCTCGGCCACCCGGCCCGCCCAGTACGGCTGGTCCCCGATCTGGGGCACCACCACCTGCGGCACGCCGGCCCTGGCGGCCGTCGTCGTCGTACCCGCCCCGCCGTGGTGCACGACGGCGGCCACGCGGCCGAACAGTGCCTGCTGGTTGACCTCGCCGACGGCACAGCAGTCCTCGCGGTCGTCGACCAGGGCCAACTCGGCCCAGCCGCCAGAGACGAGTACGCGACGGCCCTGCGCGCGAACCGCTTCGATCGCGTCCTGAGCGACGTCCTCCGAGGCGCGCATCGGCATGCTGCCGAAGCCGACGTACACCGGGGGTGCGCCAGCATCGAGAAACGCCTCCAAGTCAGCCGGGAGTGGGCGTTCGTCCGGCAGGATCCACGCGCCGGTCTGCACGACGTCGAGGTCCGCCGGCTGCTGCCACGGGCCCAGGGTCGGGTCCGCCGCCAGCCATGGGCGGTCGGTGAAGACGTGGTCGCCGACGTCGTCCGTCGGCGGCAGGTCGATGGACGCCCGGTGGGTGTTGGACGGGGAGCCGAACACCTCGTTCAGGCCCTGAGCTTGCAGGTTCCACAGCACCCGGTTGTCGGTCTCCTCCGGTGGCATCGGCCACCCGGGCAACCCGAGCGGCCGGTGGTGCGGTGAAGGCAGCCAGACCGGACAGTAGGTCACGTACGCGTAGGGGATGCCCAGCTTCTCGGACACCGACCGTGCGGCAGCTGCAGCCGGGGTGACGCCGCACGCCACGACCGCGTCAGAATCCGCCGCTGCTGCGGCGACCGCGTCGAACTGCGCGGCGACCAGCTCCGCTGCGAGCCGGGGCATGTCCGGAGGCGCCCCCTCGACCTGCACCTGGCGCATCAGCTGGCGTACGGATGGGCCGGCAGGCACCAGCGGCATACCCACACGAGCCAACAGCGCTGTGAACTCCTCTTCCGGCGGCGCGCACACCAGCGCCTCTGCGCCGAGTGCCCGCAGCGCTACCGCGAGCCCCACCAGCGGTTCGATGTCCCCGCGCGACCCGTACGTCGACAACACCACACGCATTCTTCTGACTCCCCCCTTGGTTCTGGCCTCGGCCGGCGATTCTGAGGCCTGACCTGGGTCTTGCCGCAAGCCCCCTGGTGCGCTATACGTTGAGAGTGGAGAGGAGTGGCGACACTTCTTTCCCTTTTTGTTGCCCGCGGTGGACGGACAACCTCCTCGCGAAGCGGCGCCGCGCCACCCTCCTCAGACCCGGTCGTGCCCCGTCGTGGTCGAGTCAGGGCCGCGTCAGCCAGGGCCCCGAGTCAAGTTCTCCGGGTCTCCTGCCGAGGAGATGGGGACCGATGCGACTACCTCGCGCCGGTGGCCGATCGGCAGCGTTTCGCCATCAGGCCGCGGACTAGGGCAGAATGGTCATGGCGGTGGTGCCAGATGGGCACAGCCGCGGTCGAGTGCGACGCGCCGGACGGCGCGAGCTTCCCGCTCCAGGCAGAGCGTGTGGCCAGTGCATCAACGGCCACACAGATACCTGGAAGGTACTTCTTGTCTTCGAGCATGCCCACGCCCGACGCCGCACGCCCGCACGGCCCGCGCCGTCCCCGTGACCGCCGTCGGGCCACCCGCCCCGCTTCGGCTCCCCGCCCCACGCCCACCGCTGGGGTGGCCCAGCCTGTTCGGGTGGCCCAGCCTGTTCCGGTGCGGGCGTCGTCCCGTAGCGACTCCTTCGCCGCCCTCGGCGTCCCCGCCGGACTCGTGACCGCGCTCGAGGGCCTCGGCATCACCTCGCCGTTCCCGATCCAAACCGCGGCACTGCCCGACGCCCTCGCGGGCCGGGACGTCCTCGGCCGGGGACGCACTGGCAGCGGCAAGACCGTGGCCTTCGCGGTGCCCACGGTGGCCGCGCTCTCCACATCCGGGGTGCGACGTACGGCAGGGCGTCCCCGTGCCCTCGTCCTGCTGCCGACCCGCGAGCTCGCCTCGCAGGTGGCCGAGACGATGACCCCGCTCGCCAAGGCGCTCGGCCTGCGTGTGACCACGGTCTTCGGCGGGGTCGGGCAAGGTCCGCAGGTCGCCGCGCTCCGCTCGGGCGTCGACGTGCTCGTGGCGTGCCCCGGCCGGCTCGAGGACCTCATTCGCCAGGGGCTCTGCCACCTGGACGCCGTCGAGGTGACCGTGCTCGACGAGGCCGACCACATGGCCGACCTCGGGTTCCTGCCCGTGGTGAAGCGCCTGCTCGACCGGACCCCCCGCGGGTCGCAGCGCCTGCTGTTCTCCGCGACGCTCGACAACGGCGTCGACGTGCTCGTCCGCCGCTACCTGCGGCACCCGGTCACCCACTCGGTGGACCCGAGCGTGTCGTCCGTCCCCGACATGACGCACCACGTACTCGCGGTGCAGCCGGCGGACAAGGCGGACGTGGTCCGTGAGCTGGCGTCCGGCCAGGGCCGGAGCCTGCTGTTCATGCGGACGAAGCATGCGGCGAAGAAGCTCGCCCGGCAGCTCACCGCGGCCGGCATCCCCGCCGTCGACCTGCACGGCAACCTGTCGCAGGGGGCACGCCAGCGCAACCTCGCGGCCTTCTCCGACCAGACCGCCCGCGTGCTCGTCGCGACCGACATCGCCGCGCGCGGCATACACGTGGACGAGGTGGCGCTCGTCGTGCACGTGGACCCGCCGACTGAGCACAAGGCGTACCTGCACCGCTCGGGCCGCACGGCCCGGGCCGGCGCGTCCGGTGACGTCGTCACCGTGATGACGCCGGATCAGGCAGGGGACGTCCGCACCCTGGTGCGCCAGGCGGGCATCCGTCCGACGACCACGCACGTGTCGCCGGGCGACGCCGCCATCGGCGCGCTCACCGGCCCGGCCGCACCGAGGGTCCAGCCGGCACCTGCTGCGACACCGGTGACCGCAGGCAGGCCCGGGGCCGCACGCGGCACGCGGTCACGTGCGGGCTCCAGCGGACGGCGCGGCGGCCGCGGAAGCCGCGGAAGCCGCGGAAGCGGCGGAGGCCGCGGAGGCCGGGGAGCGGGAACGCGCCGCGCCGCGTAGGGGCTACTCCTGGCCTGAGGCTCGGCTCGGAGAATCCGAATTCGGGTCGATGGGCCAAACACGTCCCGGAGGTCGCGCCTTCACCGACTTGGCCCTTCTTGGGCGGAAGCACCGAGCACATGCCGTAGGGACGAGATGACTGCACGAGTTTCTTGTCAACGAATGTGCCGATGCTTGTTGACGGACAGGGTCACCAGGACTCGTATGGGGGTCGGATTCGCGCTGGCCAGAGTGAGTTCGACAGCGAAGATTCCGATCAAGGGGGAAGGCATGGGCAGGAGAATCCGGGGCATCCTCGTCGTCGCCGCGCTCGTCGCTGGTGGCCTGTTCGCTACGGCGGTGCCCAGTTCGGCAGCGCCGATCACGTGTCCAGACGGGCAGACCGCCACGAAGCTCGCCAGCGGCTGGGACTGCGTGAACAACGGCGGCAACACGTCCAACGCGGAGGACCCCAAGAACCCCAACGTCGGCAAGGGCTTCTTCTAGGAGCCACAGGTTCGAGGAGCCACAGGGCTGCGGTGCCCCCTAGCCGGGGTGCCGTAGCCCTCTGCTCGTCGTACGTCTGCGTCGCGGGGGCGACACGCGGTGCCGGTCACCCGGACTGGGGGGTCTGCGCCACGTCGGAGGGGTCGTCCAGGTCTGCGGCGGTGGAGTCACGCGGGACGAGCACGTGGAGCGCGTTGCGTGCCACGCTGAACTCCTCCGGGGTCTGCGTGACGACCTCGCCGTCGATGTTCACCTTCTGGACCGGATCGGCCTCGACGAGGACCCGGCGCGTCGTGATGTGCGTGACGTTGTCCGCGCGGACGAAGTCGCCGCTCTTGAAGTACCGCGCGGTGCCGATGAGGTCTCGGCGCCGGGTCATCCCGATCGCGTACACGTCGAGCGTGTGGTCGTCGATGCCGGCGTCCGGCGCGACGACGTTGCCGCCGCCGTAGAACCGGCCGTTGCCGACGGCGACCTGCAGCAGCCGGTCGAGCTCCAGCGTCTCGTGGTCTCCGTCGGGGAAGGTGAGTCGAGCCGAGAACGGCTGGTGGCGCGCGAACGCCCGTAGGGACGCGATCGGGTACGCCAGCGCGCCGGCCCGCCGCTTCAGCCGAGACGAGAGCGCCTGGGTCACGCCGACCGACAGGCCGGCCGAGGCGACGTTGACGTAGTAGTTGTCGCCCGCGAGGCCGAGGTCGATGTCGACGACCTTGCCGGACGCGATCGTCTCGCACGCCGCCTCGAGGTCGGACGGGAGCTGGAGGGTGCGCGCGAAGTCGTTGGCGGTGCCGAGCGGCAGCAGCCCCAGCCTGGCGTCCCGGCTCACCAGGTAGTCCACGACCGAGCTGACGGTGCCGTCCCCGCCGCCCAGGATGAGCAGGTCACAGCCGCGGTCGAGCACGTCAAGGACCGTCTCGGGCATGCGCCCCGGATCCCGCAGCGGGTACGTCATCTCCACCGGCACGCCGAGGGACTGGAGGCGCTCTCGGGCCTCCTCGTACGCCTGCTCACCGGACCGTGACAGGGTGTTCACGACGAGTGCGGCACGGCGCACCTGGTTCTGCGGGCTCTGGCGCTGGTCCGATGCGGCCGTCATCGCACGTACGGTACGGCGCCCGCCGGGGGAGGTTGCGGCCGGTCCACCTCCCTCCCTCACCTGTGGTCCGGTCTCGGGCATGATGCCTGCGTGGAGCCCTCGCGGGACGACTGGATCTCCCTGCTGGAGCGGCGGAGCACGACCGGCGCCCCCGCGGCGTCCGAGGTCGTGCTCGTGGGCTACCCCGTCCGCCTCGGGCTGCGGTACCGCGCGCACATGGCCGAGGTGCTGCGAGAGATGCAGATGATCGCGGCGGCCACCCCCGAGGGCGCCGGCGGGGGCGGGCAGGACGACGGAGGCGCCAGGCCTGAGGCGGGCCCGGCAAGGCTGGCCCAGCTCGCCGTGGACGTCGCCCGCCGGTACGGCAAGCACCTGGCCGGCCCGTCCGAGCAGGCGGAGCTGGCCGCGGCCCAGGGCGTCCCGCGCATCGACCTGCCGTACCCGCTGCTGCCGGAGAGCCGCGAGGTGATCCTCCACTTCGCGCGGGTGATGGAGGACGTGGACCGGTACTGCGAGGAGGAGGCCCTCATCACCCTGTGCCGGCCTCCCGACCTGTACGCGCTGCGGCGCTGGATCGTCGAGGAGTTCGTCCGCCAGTACGACGGCGAGCCCCCGCGTCCTTGGCCGGGCGAGGGGGACGGCGGCGCAGTCGACGCCGGAGCTGACGGTGCCGGCCCGGCCGTTGACCCCCGCCCGGCGAGCGACCCGCCCCCTGCCCCCGGCCCGCGGTCCTGACATGAGCAACCTCGACCAGGCTCCCGCGGAGACCGTCTGCGGCGGGTCGGGGCTCGTCGAGGAGCCCGGGTACGAGTCGCTTGCCGGGCGCGACGTACCGCTCGGCCGGTACACCGTGGTGCACCGTTTCCTGCCGCACCGGGACCGCCGGATGGTCGGTGCCTGGTGCTTCGTCGACCACTTCGGCCCGGACGGCGTCGCGGGGCGGCCCGGGCTCCGCGTCCCCCCGCACCCGCACACCGGGCTCCAGACGGTCAGCTGGCTGGTGGCGGGGGAGGTGCTGCACCGGGACAGCCTCGGGAACGTGCAGACCATCCGGCCCGGCCAGCTCAACCTCATGACGTCGGGTCACGGCATCGCCCACTCCGAGGAGTCGCCGACCCAGCGCCCGCCGACCCTGCACGGGGTCCAGCTGTGGGTGGCGCTGCCCGAGGACGTCCGGGAGGGCGCTTCGCGGTTCGAGCACCACGCCGGGCTCCCCGTGCAGCGGGACGAGGGCGTCGCGGTGACCGTGATCGTGGGCGACGTCGCGGGCGCGCGCTCCGACGCGGTGGTGCACAGCCCACTGGTCGGGGCGGAGGTGGCGCTCGACGCGGGCGCGGACGTCCGGCTGCCACTCGAGCCGGACTTCGAGCACGCCGTTCTCCTGCTGAACGGCGCCGCCGAGGTCGACGGGCGGACGCTGCCCCCGGAGACGATGGTCTACCTGGGCCGGGGGCGTCGCGACCTCGGCGTGCAGGCCGCGCCGGCCGTGCCGTCGGGGCCGGGCGAGCCCACGCGCGTGCTGCTGCTGGGCGGCGTGCCGTTCACCGAGCAGCTGGTGATGTGGTGGAACTTCGTGGGCCGTACGCACGAGGACATCGCGCGCGCCCGCGAGGACTGGACGGCCGAGCGCCGCTTCGGCGTCGTCCACGGGTACGACGGTGACCCGTTGCCGGCCCCGCCACTGCCTGTGACCCGCCTCCTCCCGAGGGGGCGTCTCGGCAGGTCGGGTACGGGCTAGCAGCAGGTCGGACGCCAGTGGATGTGGCGTCCACCACAGTCGGCATCGAGTTCAGGAAAACGGGCATCCGGCGCCGACGGCCCGACCTACAGTTGGCCTCCGCCGCCCCCGCTCCGCCCCCCTTTCCGGCGGCTTCGTCGAGGAGATTCGCCCATGTTCGCCCTGCTCACGGGCCTGCCCATCCTGCTCGGGTTCGCCCTCGTGCTGTACGTCGTCACGCGCAGCGCGATCCGCGGCCTGGACTGACGCCGGTGCCGGGTCAGGCGCCCTCGACCAGGACGAGCGAGGAGGTCGCCGCGCGCGCCCTGAGCTCACGCGCGGCGGCGTACTCGGGGGAGTGATACCACCGCCGCGCGGTCTCGAGGTCGTCGAACTCGAGCACCACGGTGCGGTGCGGCGTCCGCTCGCCCTCGAGCACCTCGCTGGCGCCGCCCCTGACCAGGTAGCGGCCGCCGTAGTGGGCGACCGCCGGCCCGGCGAGGTCCTTGTACCCCTCGTACGCCTGCGGGTCGGTCACCTCGATGTCACAGATCACGTATGCCTTGGCCACGGGCCAACCCCATCACAGCGCCGCCGGCGTCACATCGCCGGCTGCCGCTCCCCCCAGGTGGTCGCGGACTCGTACGCGCGACAGACGCGGAGCACCCGCGCGTCGGCATGCCGCGGACCGACGACGTGCAGCCCGACGGGCAGGCCCGACTCGGTGAACCCACACGGGACGCTCGCCGCCGGCTGCTGGGTCATGTTGAAGGGGTACGTGAACGGGGTCCAACTCGTCCAGCGCGACGACGCCGATCCCGCGGGCACCTCCACCCCGGCCTCGAACGCGGCCAGCGGGGTGGCCGGGGTGACGAGTACGTCGTACCGCTCGTGGAAGCGCCCCATGAGCACGCCGAGGGCCATCCGGACGGCCGTCGCGTCCAGGTAGTCGGACGCGCTGTAGGCGAGCCCGGCCTCGCAGACCTCACGCAGCCCGGGGTCGAGGCGTGACCAGTTCTCCCGGCCGAGCGCTCCCGCGGACTTCGCGGCGCCGCTGTACCAGAGCACGGCGAACGCCTCGACGGGGTCCTCGAAGCCGGGGTCGACCTCCTCGACCTCGGCGCCGAGGCCCTCGAGCGCCCGCACCGCCTCGCGGACGAGTGCCTCGACCTCGGCGTCCACCTTCACGTACCCCAGCGTCGGGCTGTACGCGACCCGCAGGCCGGCCACGCCGTCGTGCAGCGTGTCCGTGTGGGAGGCGCCGGGCGGGGGCATGGCGGACCAGTCCCGGGGGTCTGCCCCGGACAGCACGTCCATGAGCAGGGCCGCGTCGGTGACCGTGCGGCTCATCGGCCCGGCGTGCGCGAGCGTGCCGAACGGGCTGGCCGGGTACAGCGGGATGCGCCCGTACGTGGGCTTGAGCCCGAACACTCCGGAGAAGGCCGCCGGGATGCGGACCGAGCCGCCCCCGTCGGTGCCCACGGACAGCGCCCCCATGCCGAGGGCGACCGCGGCGGCGCTGCCCCCGCTCGACCCGCCCGGCGTACGCCCGGTGTCCCACGGGTTGCGGGTGACGCCGGTGAGCGGGCTGTCGGTGACGCCCTTCCAGCCCAGCTCGGGGGTGGTCGTCTTGCCGAGGAGGACGGCCCCGTGCTCGCGGAGCCGGCTGACGGCGGGCGCGTCCTCCGTCCAGTCGCCGTCCTCCGGCACGAGGTGAGACCCCCGCCGGGTGGGCCAGCCTCGGGTGAGCAGCAGGTCCTTGACCGAGCTGGGCACGCCGTCGAGCAGCCCGCACGGCTGGCCGCGTCGCCACCTGCCCTCGCTGGCCCGGGCGTCGGCGAGGGCCCGCTCGGCGTCGACGAGGCAGTACGCGTTGACCGCCGCGTCGGCCGCCTCGATCCGGTCGAGGGCGGCACGGGTGGCCTCGACGGGAGACAGCGTGCCGGCGGCGTACCGCTCGAGCAGGACGCTGGCCGGCTGGTAGGCGAGCGGCAGGTGGTGGTCGGGCGTGTCGGTCATGCAGGGACTCCCAGGCGGGTCGAGTCAGGAACGAGCGACGTACCCCAGCCGCTTGTCCACGACGTTGAGCAGTGTGTCGCCGGCGCGCCAGCGCCGGTAGTTCGCGACGAACAGGTGGGCGAGGTCGTCGAGCCAGCCCACCACGTCGCCGGACATGTGCGGGGAGACGAGCAGGTTCGGCGCCGTCCAGAGCCGGTGGTCGGGCGGGAGCGGCTCGGTCTCGAACACGTCCAGGGCGGCGCCGGCGAGCTCACCGGCGGCCAGCGCGTCCGCGAGGTCGTCCTCGACGACGATCGGCCCGCGGCCGACGTTGACGAACCGGGCCGTGGGCTTCATCAGGCCGTACGCCTTCGCGTCGAACAGGCCGCGGGTCTGCTCGGTCAGCGGTGCCGCGACGACCACCCAGTCCGCGGCCGGCAGCAGTGCGTGCAGGTCGGTGGCGGCGTGCACGGTGCCGAGGTCGGGGTCGTCCCGGCGGGCCCGCCGCCCGACGCTCGTGACCTCGAGCCCGGCCGCGCGCAGCAGCCGGCCGATCTCGCGGCCGATGGGCCCGGTGCCGACCACGAGGGCCCGGGTCCCGGTCACCGACTCGGTCTCGCGATGCCGCCACGTCCGGTCCCGCTGCAGGTCCACGGTCCTGGGCAGGTCCTTGGCGAACGCGAGCACCAGGCCGAGGACGTACTCGGCCATCGGCCGGTCGAAGACCCCGGCCGAGTTCGTCACCACGACCGGGCCCTCGACGAGGTCGGGGAACAGCAGCCGGTCCACCCCCGCGCTCGCGATGTGGGCCCAGCGCAGGGAGTCCGCGGCCGGCCAGGCGCCGGCAACGGCGGTGGACAGGAAGTCCCACACGAGGAGGACGTCGGCGCCGCGGAGCGCGTCCGGCAGGGCCCCGGCGTCGGCGTAGCGCACCTCGGCGTCGCCCTCGACCTCGGCCATGCCGGGGGGTCGGCGCCGGTCGCAGAGTACGGCGACGGTGGGCTTTTGGTCATGATCTGGCATGTGCGGTTAACTCTCCGTTAAATCGCGCCGCGAGCCCGCGTCGAGAAGGCACGCTTGTCCCAGCATGACGCGCGTCGGTGGCCGACGGGGCTCGTGCCGGACAAGTCAGGCTCTTTCGTCGGCTAGGGGGCCGAATGCCGAAGTACATCACCATCACCCTCGAGAAAAGGGGCGTCTCCTGTCGCGCACGCCTGCTCGAGGCCGAGGCGCCGCGGACCTGCGAGGCGGTCTGGAACGCATTGCCCCAGGGAGGCGACGCCTTCCACGCCAAGTACGCCCGCAACGAGGTCTACACGATGGTGCCGCGGTTCTCGCCCACCGAGCCGGGCACGGAGAACCCGACGATCACCCCGATCCCCGGGGACGTCTGCTACTTCTCGTTCTCCGAGGGCATGCTCGACCGGGCGTACCGCGAGACCGTCGGGATCGGCGAGCTGCCCGGCGCGGTCGACCTCGCGATCTTCTACGGGCGCAACAACCTGCTGCTCAACGGCGACATCGGGTTCGTCGTGGGCAACGTGTTCGCCACCATCGTCGACAACCTCGACGAGATGGCCGTCGCCTGCCACGACATCTGGCGGACCGGCAGTGTCGGCGAGCGACTCGTCTACGCGCGCGCCTCGGAGTGACGGGCGCCTCCCGCGGCCCCGCTCACCGGTGGTGGTGGCGGGGCCCGGACCCACGCGCGGGATCGGCGTGGTGGCCCCCTTCGACTTCGCTCTCGACCGAGAGCTGTGGCGCTGGACGCCGCATGACATGTCGCTGCACATCACCCGCACGCCCTGGGTGGCCGAGCCGGTGAGCATCGAGCTGGCCGAGAAGGTCAGCGAGCCGGTGCACGTGCGGCGGGCGATCCGCAACCTCCAGGCGGTCGAGCCCGAGGTGCTCGCGTACGCGTGCACGTCGGGCAGCTTCGTGTACGGGCTGGCCGGCGAGCAGAAGCTCACCACCGCGATGCGCCGGGCCGGGGCACCGACCGCGATCACCACCTCCGGGGCGCTGCTGCAGGCGGTCAAGGCCCTGCGGGTGCACCGGCTCGTCGTGATCACCCCGTACGTCGAGTCGGTGACCGTACGGCTGCGCGACTTCCTCTCCGAGGGCGGGGTGGAGACGGTGTCGAGCGAGCAGCTCGGCTTGCACGGCAACATCTGGAAGGTGCCGTACGAGACGACCGCGCAGCTCATCAGGGACGCGGACGTGCCGCAGGCCCAGGCCGTGTTCGTGTCCTGCACGAACCTGCCGACCTTCGACATCATCGAGCCCCTCGAGCGCGAGCTCCGCAAGCCCGTCCTCACCGCCAACCAGGTCACCATGTGGGCGGCGCTGCGGCGGATAGGGGCAGCGCAGGTCAAGGCCAGGCAGAAGCTGCTGCGGGCACGCTGAGACCCGCGGGCCGTCCACGGCACAAGCACGGCACAAGCACGACACGAGCACGAGCACGACACGAGCGCAGCAAGGAGAAGGATCGCGTGACGGGACGGACGACGGCGGTGGGTTTCCTCTACCCGGGGTACGCGGCCGAGGACGACTACCCGCGGGCGGAGCGGATGCTCGGCGGCGGGGTCGCGCTCCCGCTGGTGCACACGTCGGTCGGAGAGGACGCCCACCGGGTGGACGCCCTGCTCGACCTCGGCGGCACGGACCGGCTGGCCGAGGGTGCCGAGGGGCTGCGCACCCATGGCGTCGCCGCGGTGGTGTGGGCGTGCACGAGCGGCAGCTTCGTCTTCGGCTGGGACGGCGCCCGTGCCCAGGCGGACGCGCTCGGCGGCGTCCTGGGCGTCCCGGCGTCGAGCACGTCGTTCGCGTTCGTGCACGCCGCCCGGGCGCTGGGGCTGCACCGGGTCGTGGTCGCCGCCACGTACCCCCAGGACGTGGCCGAGAGCTTCGTCGCGTTCCTCGAGGCCGGGCACGTCGAGGTGCTGAGCCTGGCGAGCAGGGACATCATCACGGCCGCCGAGGTCGGCACGCTCGGACGCGAGGACGTGCTCGCCTTCGCCGCCGCGCACGACCATCCCGAGGCGGAGGCGGTCCTGCTCCCGGACACCGCACTGCACAGCATCGCCTGGCTCGACGACCTGGAGCAGCGGCTCGACAAGCCCGTGCTGACGGCGAACCAGGTGAGCATCTGGGAGGGCCTGCGGCTGGCGGGTCACCCCGTCGCGAGCGAGCGCCTGGGTGCTCTGTTCCGGCACAGGGCGGGCGCACCCACCGTCTGAGGTCTCTGGCTCAGACCCCGGCTCAGCCGCGAAGCCAGGCGGCCAGCGCGCTGAGGTCCCGGTCGCCGAACCCGTCCGCGACGGCTTCGGCGACGAGCCGCTGGTTCGTCTCCGCCTGGTCGAGCCGCGCGCCGACGCTCTCGGCCAGGGCGAGGGCGAGCGCGAGGTCCTTGGCGACGAGGTCGAGGCTGAAGGCGACCGGGGTGTCGTCGGGCCGGGCGTACGCCTCGCGCTTGTATCCCACGAACGGGGCGGCCACCGCGCTGGACCCGATGACCTCGTACGCCACCTCGCGCTCGACCCCGGCCCGCTCGGCCAGCACCAGCGACTCCGCGAGCGCCTGGTTGAACCCGTGCAGCAGCGCGTTGACGACGAGCTTCATCGTCGCACCCGCGCCTAGCGGCCCGACCGTGAAGACCTGCTTGGCAAACGTGTCGAGCGCGGGGCGCGCCCGCTCGATCGCCTCGGCGGCTCCGCCGGCTATCACCGTGATCTGGCCGCTCTCCACCGCGGACACGCTGCCCGAGACAGGCGTGTCCACCAGGGTGGCACCACGCTCGGAGACCGCCGGGGCGAGGTCGCGCACCGTCTGCGGGGCGATCGTGCTCGTGTCCGCGACGACTGCGCCGGGCTGCAGCCCGGCGACGAGCCCGTCCGGTCCGGCGTACGCGGAGGTGACGGCGCCGTCGTCGGCGAGCGAGACGACCACGACGTCCGCGCCGGACACGGCTAGCTGCGGCGTGGCCGCGACGGCTGCCCCCGTGCGGGCCGCGACGGCGTCGGCCTTGCCTGCGGTGCGGTTCCAGACCGTCACCTCGAGCGCGGCGTCGCGCAGACGGCCCACCATCGCGCCGCCCATGCGGCCTGTGCCGACCACGGCGACGCGGGGGCCGGCGCTCCGGGCGTCCGGACTCATGTGAGCAGCCACCCACCGTCCACGGCCAGGTGCGTGCCGTTGACCGCGCGGTTGCGGAGCAGGAAGTCCACCGCGTCCACGATGTCGCGCATCGAGGCGAGCTGCCCCGTGGGGGTCCGGGAGCGGTAGCCCTCGAGCACCTCCGGCGGCTTCGCCGTCCAGAACGGGCTGTCGCCGACGATGCCGGGGTGGATCGCGTTGACGCGGATCGGCGCCAGCTCCACGGCGAGCGTGTTCACCAGACCCACCACCCCACCGTTCACCGTGGACACCGTAGTCGACCCCGGGTACGGGCGTTCCAGCGCGCGGCCTCCGAACATCACCACGGACGCGTCGGTGGACATGCACGGCAGCAGCGCGTGCACGGTCTCGGTGTAGCCGACGAGCTTCTGCGTCACCAGCCGCAGGGCGCGGTCGACGTCGTAGTCGCGGACGGAGTTCTGGTCCCGGTCGATGGCGGAGAGGACGAGGTGGTCGACCCGGGTCACGTCGGCGAAGGCGGCGGCGATCTCGTGCGGGCGCTCCAGGTCGAAGGCCAGCGCGGTGGTGGAGCCGCCGAGCTCGGTGGCGGCGGCCCTGGCGCGGTCCCCGTCCCGCCCGGTGAGGACGACGTCGGCGCCGGTCGCGACGTAGTGCCGCGCGATCTCCTTGCCCAGCCCTGAGGTGCCCCCGACCACGACGACGCTACGGCCTGAGGCCATGGGTCTCTCCTTCCGAGAGGACGCCGCTGAGGTACTCCCAGTCGCGTGCGAAGCGGTACGAGTGCCGGCCCGGCGGCTGCGGTGCCTGAGTCTCCAGCCAGCGCACCGGCGCTCCGTCCGCGGCGGCGAACGAGTGCACGCAGCCGACCCCGGCCCAGGCGGTGTCGCCGACCTCCAGTCGGTACGGCACGCCGTCGAACGTCGCGTCGGTGGCCCCCTCGAGGATCAGGTACGTCTCCTCGAACGGGTGGTCGTGCGCCCCCGCCGCACCGTCCGGGTCGTACCGGACCATGAACATCGTCGAGAGCACGGCACCCAGGTCGGAGTCGACCATCATCTTCACCGTGATGCCTGAGTAGACGAGCAGCGCGGTGCGCATGCTCGCCGAGACCGCGAGCGCGGCCTGGCCCTGCCGCCGGGGGTCCATGTGCGCGGGCGCGAGGTGCCCGTACGCGCGGGTCCTCGGGTCGCGGACGTCCACCGGCACCGGCGGGACGTCCGTCGCGGCGAACGGGGCCACCCGCCAGGTGTCGCCGTCGTGCCGGTCCCGGGGCTGCGGGGCGAGCATGTCCGCCCAGCGGGCCTCGGAACCGCCCTCGTTGTGCCACGCGTGCGGAACGCCGACGGGCAGCAGCCCGTAGTCGCCCTCATGAAGCAGGGCGGCACCCTCCGGCGTGCGGAGGACGACCTCGCCGGCGAGGACGTACACGCTCTCCTCGTACGCGTGCACGTGGGCGGGGACCGACCCGCCCGGCGCCAGCGCGCACACCCCGAACCCGGTGTGGGCGGCACCGGAGGCCTCGTCCACGAGCGACCTGCGGGTGAGGCCCACCGCGTCGGCCGCCCAGCCGCCCGGCGGGACGGGCGTCACCTCGCCCGCCCGCCGAACGAGGTGCCGGCTCGGCGCTGGGGCAGCCGAGCCGGCAGATCCGGGTGAGCCGGCTGATCCGGTCGAGCCGGCCCCGTGGTTTCCCTCCGTCACGCCGTGTCCTGCTTCGCGGTGGCGGCGAGCAGGCGGTCCCGCGCGTCCTCGATGAGCGTGCGGGCCCGCGCGGTGTCGGCGAGCAGCCGGCCGTCCCGCTTGCGGAACTCGCCGTCCACGAGGACGTGCTCCACGTTGGACGTGTCCGCGCACAGCACCACGGCCGCGTACGGGTCGATGACGGGGGCGATGTTCATCCGCGTGGCGTCGAGCACCACGACGTCGGCGCGCTTGCCCGGGGTGAGCGAGCCGGTACGGTCCTCCAGCCCCGCGACGTGGGCGCCGTTGAGCGTGGCCATCTCGAGCATCTGCCGGGCCGTGAGCATCGTCTCGGGCACCTCGACGTCCGCCTGCCAGCACTCCGCGTTCACCCGTGCCCGTTCGGACCCGAACGCCGCCCGCATCTGGCTGAACAGGTCGCCGGGTGACGTGGTCACCACGTCGATGGACAGGCTCGGCCGCAGGCCGTACTCCAGCGCCTTGTTCACGGGCGGCCAGCCGTGACCCATCTGCAGCTCGACCTGGGGCGCGATGGAGATCGTGCCGCCTGAGTCGGCGACGAGCTGCCACTCCTGGTCGCTGAAGTAGCAGCAGTGGATGTACGTCGTGTCCGGGCCGAGCAGGCCGAGCCCGTGCAGCTGGTCGATCATCGCGAAACGCCCGGCGACACGGCCCATGGCGACGTGCACGGTGATCGGGATGCCGAGGTCGCGGGCCAGCGTCCACTCGTAGCGGACGACGTCGTCCTGGCAGAACCCCGGGCCGCGCGTGGCCAGCGCGAGCGTGAGCAGGCCGGAGTCCGAGGAGAAGTACGTCTCGCGCACGCGCCGCACGTCCTCGCCCGGGATGGTGAGCTTGCTGCCGAACCAGTAGTCCTGCAGCGACGTGTTCGCCGAGCCGTACGCGTACTGGGCCCGGATGCCTGTCTCGGCCAGCCCGCGGATCGCCGCGTCCGCGTGCGCGGACGAGTTGTTGATGTGCGACCAGTCGACGAGCGTGGTGATGCCGGCGTCGAGGCACTCCAGGCTGCCCGCGACGTTGGACGCGTAGACGTCGTCCGGGGTGTAGACCGGCGCGAACGTGTCGAGCACCTCGACGAAGTAGTCGTCCAGCGTGGCATTGGGCGCGCACCCGCGGATCGCGGCCTCCCAGGTGTGCCGGTGCGTGTCCACGAACCCGGGGATGACGATGCGCCCGGCGCAGTCGATCACCTCGGCGTCGGCGTCGGCGTGCGGCTCGACCGCCTCGATCCGGCCGTCCGAGATCAGGACGTCACCGGTGGGGAGGTCGGGGACGCTCCTGTCCATGGTGAGGACGTGTCCACCGCGGAGCAGCAACCTGGCCATCTGGTTCACCGAGCCTTTCTGCGAGTCCCCGTGTGGGTGACGGTGGAAGGGGCGACGGTCCGCGTCAGTAGCCGGCGAGGGTGCGTACGGCGCTGGCGACGGTGTCGAGGGTGGGGATGACCTGCTCCTCCAGGGTGTCCGCGAAGGGCAGGGGCACGTTGGCGGCGGCGACCCGGCGTACCGGGGCGTCGAGCATCTCGAATGCCTCGTCCACGACGACGGAGACGACGGTCGCCCCCCAGCCGCCCTGGTACGGGTTCTCCTCGACGACGAGCAGCCGGGAGGTCTTCTCCAGCGAGCGCAGCACCGTCGTCATGTCGAGCGGGACGAGGCAGCGCAGGTCCACCACCTCGGCGGACACGCCGTCGGCGGCGAGCGTGTCCGCGGCGGCCAGTGCGAGCGGCACGGTCGAGGCGAGCGCGACGAGCGTGACGTCCGTGCCCTGCCGCGCCACGTGCGCCTGGCCGAGCGGGACGACGTGGCCGTCCGGGGCCGGGGCTCCCCTGCTCGCGAACAGCCCCTTGTGCTCGAAGAGTAACACCGGGTCGTCGCTGCGTATCGCCGAGGCCATGAGCCCGACGACGTCCGCCGGGGTGGACGGTGCGGCGATCTTCAGGCCGGGCACGGCGAACGCCCAGTTCTCGACCGCCTGCGAGTGCTGCGCGCCGAACCCCAGACCGCCGCCGTTCGCCGTACGGACCACGAGCGGCACCGTGACCTGCCCGCCGGTCATGTACCTGACCTTGGGGATCTCGTTGGCCAGGTAGTCCCAGCAGCAGGCGAGGAAGTCCGAGAACATGATCTCGGCCACCGGACGCATGCCGGTCATGGCAGCACCCATGGCCGCGCCGACGATGGCCTGCTCGGAGATGGGCGTGTCCCAGACCCGCTGCGGCCCGAACTCGTCGAACAGCCCGACCGTCGTCTTGAACACGCCTCCTGCGGCGCCGATGTCCTCCCCGAGGCAGACGACCGTGGGGTCACGCCGCATCTCCCGGGCGATTCCCTCGGCGACGGCCTCGCGGTACGTCGTGATCGGCGTCCCGACGTCGGCGGTCACGTCCGCCACCCCGCGCTGCCGTCGGCCCACACGTCGGTGAACGCCTCGGCAGGGTCGGCGTCCGGGGCGTTCTTCGCCGCGTCCACGGCGGCCGCGACGACGCGGGCGGCCGACTCGTCCTCGGCGGCCACCTCCTGCGGGCTGGCGCCCAGCGTCTCGAGCCGTCCCCGGGCCAGGTCCAGCGGGTCGCGCTCGAGCCAGCGCTCGACCTCCTCCGCCGGGCGGTACGTCCCGGGGTCGGTGCGGCTGTGCCCGAAGTGCCGGTACGTGCGCGCCTCGATGAGTGCCGGGCCACCCCCCGTACGGGCACGCTCGGCCGCGCCGGCGACTGCGTCGCGCACCTGCACGACGTCGTTGCCGTCGACGACCTCCGCGGGCAGGGCGTACGAGGCGGCGCGGTCTGCCGCCGGGTTGCGTACCGCCGTGACGGACGCGATCGGCGTGTACTCCATGTAGAGGTTGTTCTCGCACACGAACAGCACCGGCAGCCGCCACACCGCGGAGAGGTTCAGCGCCTCGTGGAAGGCCCCGATGTTCGTCGCGCCGTCGCCGAAGAACGCGACCGCGACCTGCTCGGTGCCGCGCATCAGTGCCGACCACGCCGCTCCGGCGGCCATCGGCAGGTGGGCGCCGACGATGGCGTACGAGCCGAGCATGCCCGCGGAGGCCTTGGTGAGGTGCATCGAGCCGCCCTTGGCCTTGCACACCCCGGTCGCCTTGCTCATCAGTTCGGCGAGGCACTCCTCCGGCGTCGCCCCGCGCGCCATCGCATGGTGGTGGCCGCGATACGTGGCGAACACGTAGTCGTCCGCGCGCAGCGCCGCGCTCGCGCCCACGGCCACCGCCTCGTGACCTGAGGCGAGGTGCGTCGTCCCCTTGACCAGTCCGGCCATGAACAGGTCGTGCGCGGCCTGCTCGGTGCGGCGGATCACGGACATCTGCCGGTACATCGCGAGCAGCGCGCCGCGGCCGACGGGGTCGTCCGTACGCGGGGTGGGGCCGGGGTCCGCGTCGGTCATCGCGGCCCGCCGGTGCCGGTGTTGCCACTGCTCCCCGTGGAGCCGCTGGTTGCGGTGTTGAGGTGGGACTGCGACTCGCGCAGCGTGTCGAGCGGGCCGCCGACGGTCCAGTACCGGCGACCGGCCACCAGCAGCTCCTCGGCCGGGAACTTCGTGATGACCTCGCAGCCGTCCTCGGTGACGACGACCTCCTCCTCGATCCGGGCGGCGGACCAGCCGTCCGACGCCGGCCAGTACGTCTCCAGCGCGAACACCATGCCCTCGGTGAGCACCTCGGGGTGGTCGAGCGAGACGAGCCGGCTGAAGATCGGCTTCTCCCAGATGGACAGCCCAACCCCGTGCCCGTACTGCAGCGCGAACGCGGCCATCTCGTCCGGGAACCCGAACTCCTCGGCGCGCGGCCAGACCGAGACGATGTCCGCGGTCATCGCGCCCGGCCTCACGAGGGAGATGGCCTCGTCCATGTACGCCCGGCAGCGCACGTACGCGTCCCGCATCGCCGGCGAGGCGCTGCCGACCGAGAAGCAGCGGTAGTAACACGTCCGGTAGCCCAGGTGGCTGTGCAGGATGTCGAAGAACGCCGGGTCGCCGGGGCGCAGGATCCGGTCGGAGAACACGTGCGGGTGCGGGGCGCAGCGCTCGCCGGAGATCGCGTTGACGCCCTCGACGTACTCGCTGCCCAGGTCGTAGAGCGCCTTGCTCACCAGGCCCACGCACTCGTTCTCGCGCACGCCGGGCCGGAGGAACTCGTACAGCTCCTCGTACGCGGCGTCGACCATCGAGCAGGCCTGGGTGAGCAGGGCGATCTCGTCCGGGGTCTTGATGGTGCGTGCCTCGAGGAAGACCTGCTGCCCGTCGACGACCTCGAGACCCTCGGCCTGCAGTGCCGCGAGCACCGGCATCTCGACGAGGTCGACGCCGAGGGGTGCGTCCGCGACACCGTGCTCGCGCAGCTCGGTGGCTACCTTGGTGGCCACGTCCGCGGCGATGCCCGCGTCCGGGTGGAACGCGCCGCGCAGCGTGGAGATGCCGGCCCGGGCGCCGGACGGCCCCGGCTTGCCCTCGGTGAGCCCGTCCGCCTCGCGCAGGTCGTACCGGAGCCACGGGTTGAAGAGGTGGTGGTGCTTGGCGGCCGAGCCGAAGTCCCAGACGACGGGGTCGCCGTCGCGGGTGAGCAGCGCGAAGCGTATGAGCTTGTCCATCGCCCACGTGCCGATGTGGGTGGACGTCATGTAGCGGATGTTCGAGAAGTCGAACGTGAGCAGTGCGCCCAGGGACGAGCGGGCGAGCGTCTCCTGCAGGCGGGCCAGGCGCGCACGGCGCAGCCGGTCGAGGTCGACCCGCTGCTCCCAGTCGACCGCGTTCGGGCCGAAGGTCCGCAGGGCCACCGCGACCACCCCTTGCGTGTGCAGTCCCGCCAGGAAACGAGGCGCCTCAAGTCAAGGGTTGGCGCCCGAGGGTGTCAAGAGTCACTGAACAGGTCGCTGACGAACCACACGCCGACGGCCGGCTCGTCGCCGTCGTTGCGGTAGCGGTGCGGCGTCGACGAGGGGAACGAGATGGCGTCACCGGGCCGCAGCCGGTGCTCCGCGAACCCCAGCGTCGCCACCAGCTCACCCGAGACGAGGTAGCCGTACTCGGTGCCGGGGTGGCGCATGAGGCGGTCCGTGCCGGACGACGCGCCACCCGGGGCGTACGTGACGAGGAGGAAGTCCACGTCGTGGCCGGGAACCCGGCCCAGGCGCTCCCATGTCACGCCGGAGTCGAGCACGAGCACCTCGCGCCCCGCCGGCCGTACGACGGGGCCCACCCGGGTGGCGCCCGCGAGGAACGTCTCGCCCTCCGGCCCGGCGAGGGCGGAGAGCGCCGCGGCGGTCACGCCATCGTCCGGCGGCGGGCCGGGGGCGTCGAACACGTCCTCCACGGACACGCCGAGGGCCGACGTGATGGCGTACAGGGTGCTCACCGACGGCTGGGACTTGCCCGTCTCGATCTGCGACACGAGGCTCGCCGACACCCCGACCTCGCGGGCCAGCCCCCGGACGCTCACCCCGCGCTCCATGCGGACGGCGCGGATGCGCTCACCGAGACCGGGCACCGCGCGGGGTGCCGACCGGGGCTCGGCCCGGGGTGCGGGGTGGGACGACGTCGTGGCCACGCGCACCTCCTCGTCGCTGGCCGAATCGTACAGCGACAGTGAACACTGCGGAGGTGGGCGCGTGCGTCTGCCGCAACGGCCGTACGGACCGCCTCTAGCCGCCCTGCGCGGGCTACCTCAGGGCCGCGCACACCGCCCGTACGTCGGCCCGCCGTAGGGCACCGAACACCACAGGGTCGACATCCGGGCGCAGCTGCCGCGACACGGAGAGGGTCACCGAGCGGTGGCCGTCCAGGGTGGAGGCGGCGAACTGCGTGTACCCGGGGAAGTTGCCCGTGTGGCCGTAGACGGTGCCGCACCGGGTCTCGTACCGGAAGATGCCGAGGCCGGCGCTGTTGACGCCCGGGCCGGGCGGGTCGGACTCGCCGTCGACGAGGCGGAGCTGCTTGGCCTGGACGTCGCGGCCGAACAGCCGCGCCCCCGCGTACCCGCGGATGAACCGGTCGAGATCCGCCGGCGTCGAGACCACCCCGCCGGACGCGAACGTGAGACCTGCGGCGAGCACCTCGCTCAGGTCCTCGAGCGGCTGGCCGGGCTCGACGGCGTACCCGTGGATGAACGGGCGGGGCAGGCGGGCTCCGGTGGGCAGGCTCGTCCGCACCAGGTCGAGCGGCTTCGAGACCAGGCGGTGCATGACCCGCGCGTACGGCCGGCCGGTGACGGCCTCGACCATGAGCGCGACCGCGATGTTGTCCGAGTTCGAGTACTCGTACCGCGACCCGGGCGTGAAGACGAGCGGCTTGCTCTTCACGAACGCGAGCAGCTGCCGCGGCGGCAGCGGCACCAGCGGGTGAGCGGTGGCGCGCTCGAGGAACTTCTTGTTCTTCGTGTAGTCGGGCAGGCCGCTCGTGTGCTGCAGCATCTGCCCGAGCGTCACGTTGCCCCACGCGTCCGGCAGGTAGGGCAGCCGCTCGCCGATCGTGTCGCGCAGCGAGAGCCGGCCCCGGTCGACGAGCGTGAGCGCGACGGCCCCGCTGAACGCCTTGGCGATGCTCGCGATCCGCATGTGGTCGCTGACGCGGATGTGCCGCTGCGTGGTCACGTTGGCCACTCCGGCCGTGTAGACCGTCCGGTGGTGGCCTCGGTGGACCACGGCCACCGCGCCCGGAGGGCCGCCCGGCATGGCGACGAGACGCTCGAGCGCACGCGTGAGGCCGGCGCCGTCCCGGGTGCCCTGGGGGGTGGATCCGGCCACTGCTCCCGTGGTCGAGACCGTGGCCAGGACTGTCGTCACCAGGACTGCGGACACGCCCGCAGCGATCCGGGCGACCGTCCGTGAGCGTACGGGTCGGGACATCCGGTGGTCCTCCGTCACGGCCGGGCGCCCGGGGCGGTGCCCGGGCGCGTCACCGCCGAACGTCGCAGCGCAGGCGCTGATGAGCCTCACCTGGCTGGGGTGATTCCTGGTCAGGGGCCCGCCCGGGTGGTTGTCGGGCCCCTGAGCCGGGCGCATGCTGGCGTCCGTGCCCCTCTGGTCGGATGTCGCAGACCTCTACCAGAACACGATCTACGAGCCGGGCAAGCAGCCACTCTTCTTCGTCCTCGTCGCGTTCCTCGTCGGCTTCGCCTTCATCAGGTTCAGCACCCGGATGATCCGTGCCCAGGTGAGCTGGTGGCCCGGCAACGTCACGCCGGGCGGCCTGCACATCCACCACGTCGTGTTCGGCGTCGGCTTCATGCTGGTCGGGGGTGCGGGCGCCTTCTCCAGGGTCGGCGGTCAGTCGCCGTGGGCCGAGGTGTTCGCCGCCGTCTTCGGCGTCGGGGCAGCGCTGGTGCTCGACGAGTTCGCGCTGATCCTGCACCTGCGGGACGTGTACTGGACGGAGCAGGGCCGTGCCTCGGTCGACGCGGTCATCCTGGCGGTGGCCCTGATCGGCCTGCTCGTCCTCGGTTTCAGCCCGCTCGGCGTCGCCGAGGGCAAGGACGAGGGGCAGACCGGGTGGAACCTCGTGCTGACCCTCGCGGCCAACCTCCTCCTCGTCGTCGTCACCTTCCTGCGCGGGAAGTTCTGGACCGGCACGATCGGCATCATCGTCCCGTTCGTCGCGCTGGTCGGGGCGCTGCGGCTCGCCCGGCCGAACTCGCCGTGGGCACGGGCCAGGTACGCGCCGGACTCCCGCAAGGCCCTGCGTGCGCAGGCCCGGGAGGAGCGCGTCGACTCACGGTGGCGCCACGGGCGGCGGGTCGTGGGGGACGTCGTGGGGGGCCGGCCGGACGCGCCACCTCCCCCTTCAGCGCCAGACCCGCCCGCCGGCTGACCGGACGGGAGCCGCTCGGCCCGCTCTGCCCTGCACGCTGATCGTCACGGCAGGAGCAGGCAGCAGTCTCCGAACTCGTGCCACAGGTAGCGCTCGTGCAGCGCCGCGTCGTAGCAGCGCCGGACGAGGTCGGCCCCGGCGACCGCCTCGAGCAGGTGGAGGTGGGACGCCTCCGGTGCGTGCAGCCCGGTGATGAGGCCGGACACCACCCGCGCCGGCCGGTCCGGGCCGAGCATGAGGTCGGTCCAGCCCCGACCGGGGCGAACACGGCCGTCCGGGTCGGCGACCGTCTCCAGTGCCCGCGTCACCGTCGTGCCCACGGCGACCACGCGTCCGCCGCTCGCCCGGGTGTGCTGCACCAGCCGGGCGGTGGGGGCCGGGACGTCGAACCACTCGGCGTAGGGGGGCTCCGCCGCCTCGAGCGAGGCAACTCCGGTGTGCAGGATGACCGGGGCCACGGCCACGCCGCTCGTGACGAGCCGGGTGACCAGCCGGTCCGTGAACGGGCGCCCCGCGCTGGGCATCTCCGCGCTGCCCGGGTGCGTGGCGAAGATGGTCTGGTAGTCCGCCAGCGGCCACCTCAGGGGGACGTACCCGTACCGGATCGGCCGGCCGTGCTGTGCCAGGTACGCGGGCACGTCCCTTCCGGCGTCGAGGCGTGCCCGCCAGAGCCGGCTGCCGATGGACCGGGCCGCGTCGGGGAAGGCCTCCCGCAGACCGAGCGTGCCGCCCCCGTCGAGCGGCACCCGCTCCCCGGCGCGGGCGTCGCGCACCGGTCCGTCGCCCTTGCCCTCGCCGTCCCGTACCTCGACGAGCCAGTCACCCTCGGGGGCGGGGGTCGAGAAGTGCACCACCGCGGCCCGGCCGTCCGATCGGACGGCGTCGACCGCCGCCGGGAGCGTGCCCGACGTGTTGACCACGACCAGGTCCCCAGGGCGCAGGTGTGCCGCCAGGTCAGGGAACTGGGCGTGGTAAACGCCGTCGCCGGATGCGACGAGGAGGCGTACGCCGTCGCGGGCCAGCCCGCGGCTCTCCGGTGGCGCGGCGGCGGACAGTTCGTCCGGCAGCCTGAAGTGCGTCCGGGGGAGCGGCGGGGTGGATCCGAGGGGGCTGGCGGTCACGCGGTCCGCCCGCTGGGGATGCCGCCCTGCATCTCGTCCTCCGCGGTGACCTCGACGGCGAAGTCCGCGACCCGGTAGCGCCCGCTCGGCGGCCGCTCGTCCAGCAGCCGCAGCAGGCCGGGCACCACGGTCTCGGGCTCGGCGCGGTCGGAGATGTCCTCGCCGGGGAAGGCGCGTTGGTGCATCGCGGTGCGCATGTCGCCGGGGTCCACGGCGTACGCCCGCAGGTCGGGGTGCTCCGCGCCGAGGATCGCGGTCATCTGGTCGAGCGCGGCCTTGGACGACCCGTACCCGCCCCACCCCTCGTACGGCTCGACTCCCGCGTCGGACGTGACGTTGACGACGGCGCCGCCGGCCCCGTTGAGCAGCGGCAGGGCGAGCTGGGTGAGCGCGAGGGGGGCGAGCAGGTTGACCCGGACAACGCGCTCGAGGGCGTCGAGCGGGTAGTCCGCGAGGGCGGGCCTCGGGCTCGGCCCCAGCGTGCTCGCGTTGTTCACCAGCAGGTGGAGGCCACCGAGGCGCTCGGCCGCCTCGATCAGTCGGGCACGGTGGGCCGGTTCCGCCACGTTGCCGGGGACGGCCTCGACCGTGCCGGGCCGAAGCCCACCCGGGCGTGCGGCCGCTGACGCGGTCGTGACGAGTGCCGCGCGCGCTGCCTCGAGCCGTACGGGGTCGCGGGCGTCGACGACGAGCGACCAGCCGCGGGCGGCCAGGCCGTGGGCGAGGGCGAGGCCGAGCCCGCGAGAGGCTCCGGTCACCAGGGCGATGGACATGGACGTGCTCCTCAGGGTCGGGTGCCGCGGCTCGGGCCGGCCGCGCGACACCCCATCCTGGGAGTTCACGTCAACTTTAAGTCAACCGGACCGTGCGGCCGGGAGCGAGCGTTCGCGTGTACCTCAGCGACGGCTCAGGTCGCGAGCGCCTTGACGAGCTCTTCCTCGTCGTCGTGGGAGAGCGAGGTCTGGATCACCGTCGGGTGGTACAGGCGGAGCGCCTCCCGGACCCGGTCCGGGGTCGAGTGACGGACGAGGGCGAAGACGGCGGCCGTTCCGGGCTGCAGCTGTGCGGCCACGTCCTTCATGAACCCGTCGTCGATGCCGACGTCGGCCAGCTTGCCGGCCAGCGCGCCCGAGGCGGCTCCCACGGCGAGCCCGAACACCGGCATGAGGAAGAGCAGTCCGAACAGGGTTCCCCACAGGGCGCCGCTCGCGGCACCCATGCCCGTCGCGCTCATCGTCTGCTCGATCTTGAGCTTGCCGTCGTCGCGCCGGTACACGACCGCCGCGTCCTCGAGGTCGAGCAGGTCCTCCTGGACGAGCCGCCCGCTCAGGGCGAGCACCTCGTCGGCCTTCTCCTTGCTCGGGAACCCGAGCACGACCAGGTCGGCCATCACGTCACCCCTCGCTCCGGGCAGTCAGTCCGGGAGCCCGTCCGGAAGCCCCGTCGCGGAGCCTGCGTCCGGCCACCGGGTCGGACACTAGGAGCGCGCCAGCGGCCCCGTCCTCGCCCAGCGGGGGTGACCGGTCACGGGGTGGCCTCCGGGGTGGGCACCCCGCCGTAGCGGTGGCGGAAGATGGCGTACCCCGCCGCGCCGAGCGGCAGCGGCAGCCAGTACTGCACCAGCCGGTACGCCAGCGTGGCCGTGGCCGCGAGGGCGGCGGGGACCCCGGCCAGCGCCAGCGTCGTGGTGAGGCCGGCCTCGACGAACCCCAGCCCGCCCGGCGTCACCGGGATCATGCCGAGCACCACGGACGCGACGAACGCGACGAGCACGAGCGCGGGACGCGGGCGCGCGTTCACCGCGGCCAGCGCGGCCAGCAGAGCGAGGTAGTCGAAACCGACCTTGCCCGCGGTCCACACCAGGGCCATGTGCCAGCGGCTGCCCAGCGTCGTCCGCAGCCGGTTGCGTGCCGCGACCAGCCGGTCGGGCAGGTCGGTGACGGGCTCGGTGTACCGACGTACGGCGTTCATGACCGTCTGGGTGGCCCGGCCGATCAGTCGCACCGGCTCGTCCGCCGCGGCCAGGACCGCGCCGACCGCGGCGACGACGAGGACGAGCGCGATCCCGATCCACAGGGTGGTCACGAGGCTCCGGTCGATCGCCACGTCGCTGAGCAAGGTCGGGATGCTGAGCAGCGGCAGCAGCAGGACGCCGCCCGTGGAGAGCAGGGTGATCGCGGTGAGCCCGAGCGCCGTCACCGGGGCCGGGACGCCCCCGCGGACCAGCATCCGGTACTGCAGCGCGCCGCCCGCTGCGGCACCGCCGGGCACGACCCGGCTGAACGCGTTGGACGCGAGCTGCGCGGTCGCGACGAGATGCAGGTCGTCGGTGTGCAGGGCGAGAGAGGACAGCATCCACAGGCAGACGAAGCTCGAGATCTCGAGCCCGGCCATCGCGACGAACCAGGCCGGTCGGATGTCCGCCAGGGACGGGACCGAGGCCACGACCGCGGTGAGGGACGGCCACACCACGTAGAAGCCGACTGCGGCCAGCGCCAGCATGAGGGCGCCGCGGACCAGGGTCCGTGAGCGCTGCCTGCGTGGTGTCATCGGGAGGCCACCGGCTTGCCTCGGCTCCTGTCCCGTCCGACGGGGCACCACCACCTGCCGGCGGTGCCCGACCTGCGGCTCAGGGTATTTCAGCCGGCCCGTCGAGGTGGGCCGTTCGCCTCACTCACCCTCCGTGTGTGAGGCATGCTTGAGGTGGTCGCGCCACTCTGAACGCGTCCTCCCAGCTGCTCTGTCCTACGGAGTCGGCATGCTTCTCTTCCTCACGCTGACGGCTCCGTTCGCCATGCTGTGGCTCGTTTTCCTGCTCGCCCGCGTCGAGGACTGGCTGGACGGCGGGCGTCCCTTGCTCATGCCCGTCCCCTCGCAGGACGAGCCCGCCGGGCAGGAGTCCGCGCCGCGCGTCGTGCAGCTGCCGCTGCCCCGCGTACCTGCCGACGACATCACGGCTGACGGCACGCAGGCGGTGAACGGCGTCGCGGTACCCCGCCTCGTCGACCTGACCCGTCCCGGCGACGCGGCGTGGGCCCGCCGCGGCGGCTAGCCTCCTCACGTGGCGCACCCCCGCATGTACAGCGAGGACGACCCCTACCTGGCCGACGTGCGGCGGACCTGCCTGGCCCTTCCCGAGGCGGTGGAGGTCGAGTCGTGGGGCCGCCCCACGTTCCGTGCGGGCACGCGGATCTTCGCCGTGTTCTCCGGTGACGACGAGCACGACTACGCGGTCGTGTTCAAGCCTGAACCGGACGAGCGGGCCGCCCTGGTCCGCGACCCCCGGTTCTACCCACCGCCGTACTTCGGCCCCTCGGGCTGGCTGGCCCTCGACCTCACCGCGGCCGAGGTCGACTGGGCCGAGGTGGCCGAGCTGGTGGACGCCTCGTACCGCCAGGTGGCCCTCAAGCGGATGCTCAAGACCCTGGACGAGGCCGGGTCACGCAGGCGCCGCTGACCCACGCCCGCTGGCCCTCACCCGCCCTGACCAGGGCGGACCTGTCTGCGACTTCCGGTGGAGACGACCCCACGCCGGGGGTACCGTCGTGCCAGGTCGGGCTGCACGGCTGATCCGGTGAGGTGATCGTCATGGCACGGCACCAGATGTCCGGCACCATTCCCGTCTCGCGCCGACACGCGGCAGAGCACGGCAACGTCGAGCAGCGGCACGCGGACGCGCACGCGAGGGTCTCTCGCGAGCACGTCGCCGCGCACCTCGCGCTCGACTCCCGCCACGACAGTGACCACACCGCGCTGGCCGACCGGCACATCGCCGACCACGACAAGCGCGCGGACTCGATGACCGTGCGCAAGGCGGTCGTCGGCGCCCGGCACGCCGCGGCCCACGCGGCCCTGGAGTGCCGGCACGCCGTGGACCGGGCCCGGTTGGAGATGCGCCATTTGTCCGAACGCGTACGGATGGGCGGCGGGCACGCGAGCGAGCTCGTCAGCCAGGAGCGGCGGCACCTGCGCGAGCACCACGAGGACTGAGGGCGGCCAGACACGTCGTGCCGTCCGTGAGCCCCCGTCACGCTCTGTGGCCGGAAGGGTGACATACCCGACCCCCGGCCTCACCTCACCCGGGTGAGATGCGGCTCAGGGTGAGGCACGCCCACCCCGCCAGCGGCGAGGACTGATGAAGAAGGTGCGGAAGTACGGGGGGCGACCGGGCCCGTGACGATGCCACGGCGAGGGGACCCAAGCATGGTGGACCGGCACCGGTCGCCACGGTCGACGCTACGTCGACGCGTGCGCCTGCCCGAACCGCCTGGGTGGGCGCTCACGCGGGGGCGCGTGGTGGAGCTGCTCTCCGCCGGGGTGCGCGGCCCCCTCACCCTGATCACCGGGGCACCGGGTGCGGGAAAGACGATGGCCCTCGTGACCTGGCTGGCCGTTGCCCGACCGGACGCCCCCGTGGCGTGGCTCACCGTGGACAGCGGCGACGCGCGACCGGCCGTGTTCTGGGCTCGGGTCACCCAGGCCGTGGGACGGGCCGGGATCGACGTCGCCGGCCTCGAGGGCGTCGACGTCGAGCAGCCGGACGACGGCATGGTCCGGCTCGCCACCGCACTGGCCGCGGCGACCGAGCGCGCCGGCCAGCCGGTCGTGCTCGTCCTGGACGGGATGGAGCACGTACGGCATCCCGGCGTGGCCGACGGGCTGGCCACGCTGCTGGCCCAGGCCCCGGGGCTGCGGCTCGTCATCGCCTCCCGGGTGGAGCCGATGCTGCCGCTCGGCCGGATGCGTGTCGCCGGCGAGCTCACCGAGATCCGTGGGTCCGACCTCGCCTTCACCGTCCGCGAGGCGGGGCAGCTGCTCGGTCAGCACGGCCTTGCGCTGCCCCACGACGTACTCACGCAGCTCGCCGCGCGTACCGAGGGCTGGGCCGCAGGGCTGCGGCTGGCTGCGCTCTCCCTCGCCGGGCACCCCGATCCGCGGTCCTTCGTGGAGGCGTTCGCCGGGGACGACCGGGTGGTCAGCGGGTACCTGGTCGACGAGGTGCTCGACCGCCAGCCTCCCGAGGTCCGGCAGCTCCTGCTCACGACGAGCGTGCTCGACCGCGTCCACGAGGACCTGGCCGACGCCCTCGCAGGGCCCGGGGCGGGCCGGCTGCTGCCCGTCCTCGTCCGGCAGAACGCGTTCTGCGAACCGCTGGGCCACGGCTGGTACCGCTACCACCCGCTCTTCGCGGAGGTGCTGCGCGCGCGGTTGGCCCACGAGGCGCCCGGCCTCGGTGTCGCGCTGCACCGGCGTGCCGCCCGCTGGTACGCGCGGTCCGGCATGCCCCGCGAGGCCGTGCTGCAGTGGGTCGCGGCGGGAGGGTGGCAGGACGCCGCACGACTGGTGGTCGAGGACCTGGGCGTCGCCGACGTGCTTGCCGGCACGGACGGGGGAGCGCTGGCCGCCGTGTTCCGCGGCATGCCCTCGTCGGCGTCGTCCGGCTGGACGGAGGCGGCGCTCGTCGCGGCCGCCGTCGCGGTCGTGGACGGGGACGCCGGACGCGCGCTGGTCCTGCTGGGCGGGACGGACCCGCGGGCGGCCGAGGGGGACGCGGCAGCGGCGGCCGTGTGCTGGGCACTCGTCCGGCTGCGGGCCGCGTCGATGCTGGCGGACGAGCGAGCCGCTGTGTCGGCGCTCGACGAGACCGCTGCACTCCTGGACGCACTCGACCCGGGCGTCGCGAGCGGGCACGCGCTGGCGCGGGTCCTCCTGCTGTGGGGGCACGGCGTGGCGGCGCTGGTGGCGGGCCGACTGGACCGTGCCGCGGCTGCGCTCACCACCGGGCTCGACGTCGCGGCGGCCGAGAACCTGCACACCCAGAGGCTCGACTGCCTCGGCCACCTGGCCGTGACGGAGTCCCTGCGCGGGCGGACCGGGCGGGCCGCGATCCTCGTCGCCGCGTTGCCGGGCGTCGCGGCGGACGGTGCCCACCCGTCGGCCCGGGCGGAGGTGCCGGCGGCCGTCCACGTCGCGCTGGCGTTCGTGCACCTCGACGCGGCGAGGACGGAGCAGGCCACGCGTCACCTCGGTGCCGCGCGGGGCGCCCTGCGCGCGCGGCCCGAGCCCGTGCTCGACGGCCTGCGCCACCTGGTGTCGGCGCGCCTGCAGGAGGCGGCCGCACGCTACCCGCGTGCGCTCGAGGAGCTGGCGAACACGCGGACGACGTTCGACGCCGCTTGGCTGACACGGCTCGCCGCGCTGGAGGAGGCCCGCGTCCGCATGGCCGCGGGGGACGCCGGTGCCGCGCTCGAGGCCGCCGGACGTGCCGGGGGCGCAGCCCTGCCGGAC
>JBOGEN010000195.1:0-12213 GCA_050743265.1 Actinomycetes bacterium | reverse complement strand
GGTCGATGCACTTACGCGCGCGGAGCTGCAGGACCTCGTGCTCCGCCTCCACGGGCACGAGGAGCGAGGCGTCACGATCCTCCACGTCACGCACGACATCGACGAGGCCGTGTACCTCGCCGACTGGGTGCTCGTGCTGGAGGCGCCCGCGACCGTGAGCACGGTGGCGCAGGTCGACCTGCCGCGGCCGCGCCACCAGCTCACCACCAAGAGCCTTCCCGAGTTCGCCCGTCTCCGCGGCGAGCTGCTCTCCGCGCTCAAGCCGGGGACGCCATGAGCCCGCGAGCCACCCCACCGAGACCGTCCGCCGCAGCGCACGGTCGAGCGACCTTCCCCGAGACCCCGAGGAGCCCGGAATGAAACCGGCGAGAACGGCCTGGACAGTGCTCACCCTCGCAGCGCTGGTGGTGACCACCGCCTGCGGCACCGGGTCGGACAGCGGAGGCCTCTCCGACGCTGCCGAGTCCGACACGAACGCCCAGGGGGGCAAGAAGCTCACGCCGCTCAAGATGGTGGAGACGCCGGGCGGGCCGATCTCGTTCATCTCGTACGGGATCTCGAAGGACTGCTTCGCGGACGAGGGCATCGACCTCACCGTGGAGCCGAACGCCGGTGGCGGGACATCGGTCGTCCCCCAGGTGCTCAGCGGCGAGTTCGACGTCGCCGGGCTGGACCTCGTCTCAGCGCTGACCACGATGAGCCGGGGCCTGCCGCTGAAGATGGTCGCCGCAGGCAGCTCGACGTCGTCCGAGCCGGCGGGTGACTTCTCCGGTCTCCTCGTCAAGCCGGACAGCCCCATCAAGGGTCCCGAGGACCTCGAGGGCACCACCATCGGCGTCAACGCGCTGCGCAACATCAACGAGATCGCGATCCGTGACGCGCTCGAGAAGGAGGGCATCCCGCGGAACAAGGTCAAGCTCGTCGAGATGCCGTTCCCCGAGATCCTCGCGGCGGTGCAGCGTGGCGACGTCGACGCCGGGCTGGAGATCGAGCCCTTCGTGACGATCGGCGAGGCGCAGGGGATGCGCGTCGTCCACCGCCCGTGGGTGGGGGTCAAGCCGGACCTCCAGATCGGCACGATGGTCATGACCGAGGAGAAGATCGCCGAGGACCCGAAGCTGGTGGACTCGTTCGCGGCGGCGGTGGAGTGCACCGCCGACGCGGTCGCGGAGGACCCCGACGCGTTCCGTACCGCGCTTCCGAAGCTCGTCCCCGAGCTGAAGGCTCCGATCGCGCAGCAGATGAACCTGATCCAGTGGCAGGGTGAGTCGGACCTCGGGTCGATCGAGCTGACCGGCGAGCGGCTGCTGAAGTACGGCCTCATCGAGAAGCGGGTCGACTACGACGCGGTCACGCTGCACTAGTGGGCCCGGCGACCGACCCGATGGCCGCTGCAGGTACCGGACCGACCGCCGGCGCGACCGGGACGCTCGACACGGACGGACCCGTCCTCGTCGACGTCCCGGCGGCCGACGGCCACCCGCTGCAGGGTCTGCTGTACCCGCTGCCGGAACCGGGGCGGGCAGAGGCGGCCGTGCTGCACGTGCACGGCAAGGGCGGCAACTTCTACTCCGGCCCGCCGCGGACGTTGCCGCCGCTGCTCGCCCCGGACCGCTTCGTCCACCTATCCCTCAACCTGCGGTGCCACGACCTGGCGTACAGCCTGCTCGGCGACTCGACCGACCTCGGCGCCGACGCCCGGACCGCCTCCGGCGGGATGTGGGAGCGGCTCGACGACGGCCCTGTCGACGTCCGCGGCGGCGTGCACTGGCTGCGGGAGCGGACCGGCCTGCCGGTGCACGTCGTGGCCCACTCCGCGGGCGGCTACTTCGTCGGCGACTGGTCGCCCGAGGCCGACGAGGTGGCCTCCCGGGTCCTGCTGTCGCCGCTGACGTCCGTCCGCTTCCCGCTGAGCGTGTGGTTCGGCGGGGACGACGAGGTCGCGGCGGCCCGGGCGCAGGCGGAGGAGCTCGTCCGGGCCGGGCACGGCCACCACCTGCTGACGCTTCCCACCTGGTACTTCGCGATCTCCGCGGAGTCGTTCCTCGAACGGCTGGACGAGCGGGAGGACCGCTGGCTGCACGGGTGCAACGCGTCCCCCGTTCCGCTCATGCTCGTCTGGGGAGGCGCCGAGGGTCGGGCGCCGCTGTGGCGGGCGCTGTACGACCGGATGACCGTGCCCGACCGCAGCTCCCTCGAGCTCCCCGGCGCCGGCCACGAGTACCGGGGGCACGAGGCTGCGCTGGCCGTCGCCGTCACCGCGTTCGTCGACGCGCACTCATGACCGCCCGCTCAGGACCCGACGCACGACGTCGCCGACAGGATGAGGTCTGACGCCCATGTCCCGCGCCTCCGCCTTCCCGCCGGTCCTCGTCGTCGGCGGCGGCCCTGCCGGCGTCACCGCCGCGGCAGCGCTGGCACGGCACCGGGTGCCCGTGGTGCTCGTGGAGGCCGAGCCCGTGCCCCGGACGGACTGGCGTGCCTCGACGTTCCATCCCTCGACCCTGGAACTGCTCGCCGGGCTCGGGGTCGTCGAGCAGATGCACGCCGAAGGGCTGGCCGTCCCGCGGTACCAGTACCGCGACCGCAGGGGCGGGCTCGTCGCCGAGTTCGACTTCGGCCTGCTCGCGGACGAGACCCGGTACCCGCACCGGCTCCAGCTCAACCAGCAGCACCTCGTCCGCATGATGGCGGAGAGGCTGGCGGACGACCCGTGCGTGACGGTGCGGTACGGGACACGGGCGAGCGCGCTCGAGGACACGTCGGCGGGCGTCGCGCTCACCGTCGAGACCTCGGCCGGCACGGAGACGCTGCACGGCTCGTTCGTCGTCGGCGCGGACGGGGCGGGCAGCACCGTACGAGACCTGCTCGGGGTGGACTTCGCGGGCTTCACGTACCCGCAGCGGTTCCTCATCGTGAGCACGTCGGTGGACATGCGCACGCTGCTGCCCGACATCGCCGACGTCAACTACATCGCCGACCCCGAGGAGTGGCTGTTCCTGCTCCGGACCCCGGAGTCGTGGCGGGCCGTCTACCCGGTGCCGCCGGAGCAGAGCCGCGAGCAGGCGATCGACCTCGACGAGGTCCAGGCCCACCTGCAGGGCATCGCGCGGCTCCCCTCCGGCTACCCGATCGAGGACCTGCAGATCTACAACGTGCACCAGCGGGTTGCCTCGTCCTTCCGTACGGGCCGGGCACTGCTCGTCGGGGACGCCGCGCACATCAACAGTCCCCTCGGCGGGGTCGGCCTGAACAGCGGCATCCACGACGCGATGGACCTCGCCCGGCGCATCGCCCGCATCCGTGACGAGGGCGCGGACGTGGACGCCGAGCTCGACACGTACGCCCTGCTGCGCCGCCGGGTGGCCCTGGAGTACGTGCAGGCCGACACGCAGCGCAACACCGAGCGGCTGAACGAGCGCGACCCGGCACGACGCCAGGCGCACCATGACGAGCTGCGCGCCATCGCCGCCGACGTCGAACGAGCGCGGGCGTGGTGCCGGCGTACGTCCCTGCTCGAGAGCGTGCACCGCTTCGGCATCGGCCGTCGCCCGGACGAGGCCTCCCGCGACGCGTCCCCCGACCTCGAGAGGACCACTCCATGAAGCTGGCCATCGTCGACGCCTACCGGCTCGGCGCCGTCGTGGACGACGGCGTCGTGGACGTCACCGCGGCCCTGCCGTGGGACCACGACGCGGACCCGCTGACGGCGGGTTGGTGGCGCCGGTTGTGCCGCGACTACCCGGACGCCCGGGACCGGCTGGCGGACGCCGCCGCCCACGGCGAGGTGGCCCCCCTGGACTCGGTCGCGCTGCGGGCCCCGGTGGTCGCCCCCAGCAAGATCGTCGCCGCCGCGTGCAACTACCCCGAGCACGTGGAGGAGATGCACACGGTCCAAGAGCGGACGCTGGGCCACGTCGAGTCCTGGATGATGAACTTCGACGTCTTCCTCAAGGCGCCGTCGTCGGTTGTCGGCCCGCGCGAGGACATCGTCCTGCCTCCCGAGGAGGTCGAGGCCGGGCACGAGATCCACCATGAGTCCGAGCTCGTGGCCGTCATCGGCACCGGGGGTCGGGACATCCCCGAGGAGCGCGCGCTCGACCACGTGTTCGGCTACACGATCGGGCTCGACATCACCGTACGCAGCGCCGCGGACCGGTCACGGCGCAAGAGCTACGACTCGTTCAGCCCGCTCGGCCCGTGGCTCACGACAGCCGACGAGGCCGGCGACCCGGCGGATCTCGACATCGAGCTCGAGTGCAACGGCGAGCCGCGGCAGAAGGTGCACACCGCGACCATGATCACCCCGGTGGCGAGGATCGTGTCGTACGCGTCCCGGATGATGACCCTGCTGCCCGGCGATGTCCTGTTCACCGGCGCTCCTCAGGGCGTCGGGCCGATCCGTGCCGGCGACGTCCTGGACACGCGGATCAGCCGGCTCGGAGAGATGCGGATCCGCGTGCGTTAGCCGTGCGCGTCGCCGACGCGTCAACCGGCGTGCTCGGCGCGCAGCGTCCGGGCGGCCTCGGCCATTGCCCGGGCCTTGCCCGCCGCGCTCGGACGGGGGAGGTACTTCATCCCACAGTCCGGGGCCAGCACGACCTTGTCCGCGTCGACGAACGGCAGCGCGCGACGCACGCGGGCGGCAACCGTCTCGGCCGTCTCCACCTCCGGGTCGGACAGGTCGAGCACGCCGAGAATGATCGTCTTGCCGGTGAGGTGCTTGAGCACGGCGGCGTCCAGGTTCGACTGTGCCGTCTCGATCGACACCTGGTCGCACACGCAGTCGGCGAGCTCGGGGAGGAACGAGTACCCCGAGGGGCGCTCGTGGATGATCGCGGCGTACCCGAAGCAGATGTGCACGGCGGTCGTGCCGGGGGCTCCGTCGAGGGCACGGTTCAGCGCGGTGAGGCCGAACTCCCGCGCGGCCTCGGGCCTGGCCTGCATGTACGGCTCGTCGAGCTGGACGATGTCCGCGCCGGCGGCGAAGAGGTCGTGCACCTCCGCGTTGACTGCATCGGCGTACGCCATCGCCAGCGCCTCCGGCGACCCGTAGTGGTCGTCCTGCGCCTGCTGGGACATGGTGAACGGGCCCGGCACGGTGACCTTGACGACCCGGTCGGTATGGGCGCGCAGGAACCGCACGTCCTCGGCCTGCACCGGGCGGGGTCGCCGGACCGGTCCCACGACCCGCGGCACCGGGTTCGGGTGGCCGCTGCGGTCGAGCGCCTCCCCGGGGTTGTCGACGTCCACGCCGTCCAGCGCGGTGGCGAAGTGGTTCGAGTAGCTCTCCCGGCGCATCTCCCCGTCGGTGAGGATGTCGAGGCCGGCCCTCTCCTGGTCGCGGATGGCGAGCACGGTGGCGTCGTCCTGCGCCTCGGTGAGGTGCTCGGGCTCGGGACGCCACAGCTCGCGGGCGCGGACGCGGGGCGGGAACCGCCCGGCCAGCCTCGTCCGGTCGATGAGCCAGTCGGGCTGGGCGTAGCTGCCGACCAGCGACGTGGGGAACAGCGGGAGCGTCGGGGGAAGCGTCTGCATCGGGAAACTCTCGCGGATGCGGCGGCCATCGGCAAGACGCTAGGGTCACGCGCTGTCGCGAACACGGCGGCGAGGGTGTTCTGCCGAGGGGAACACGGATGCCAGACGAGGGCGCGAGTGCCGCCTACACGATCGAGTCGGTGAACAACGCGCTGCGCATCCTGCACATGCTCCGGGAGCGGCGCACCGTCCGGGTCACGGACGTGAGCGAGAGCCTCGGGGTCGCCCGGTCCACCGCCCACCGGCTGCTCACCACGCTGGCCGCCCAGGGGTTCGTCCGTCAGGAGCGGGCCAACCGCGCGTACCGCGCCGGGCGCGTCCTCGTGGAGATCGGGCTCGCCGCGGTAGGGGAGCTCGACGTACGCCGCCAAGCCCACCGTCACCTGCAGGACCTCTCTCGCGGCCTGCGCGAGACCGTCAACCTGTTCGTCCTCGAGGGTGCGGGCAGCCGGTTCATCGACGGCGTGGAGGGGGACCGCCCGGTCCGCGTCGGCACCCGTACCGGGCTGCTGCTCCCCGCACACACGACGTCCGGGGGCAAGGTGCTGCTCGCCGAGCTGCCGTTCGACGAGGTCCGGGCACTGTTCCCGGACGGGCTCCCCGCGTTGACGAGCCAGTCGATCACCGACCTCGACGCGCTGGAGGCTGAGCTCGCCACGGTTCGGGAGCGCGGGTACGCGACCAACGCCGGCGAGAGCGAGGTCGGGCTGCATGCGGTCGCCGTACCGATCCGGGTCGGGCGCGCCCGCGCGGTTGCGGCGCTCGCCGCCTCGACCCCTGCCGCGCGGATGGGGCTGCCCGACCTGCCGGCCTACGTGGAGGCGTTGCAGGCCACCGCTGAGGCGATCGGTGCCGACCTGGCCTGATATTCCGCAGAGCAGAAGATCTCGCCCGCAGTATGTCGCCTACCAGACCATCGCCACTACCTTACGAGCTCACCGCCGGCTGGATGCGAGGAGTGGGCCGACATGGCGACCAGGCGTTTCCCTGCCCCGACCGACGTGCCCGACACAGGGGCGCTGGACGCGTTCTACGCGGAGGTCGCCGAGGCGGACCTGCAGCCGCTGTGGGTGCAGACGGGCCTCATGCCCACCCAGCCCCCGATCGAGGACGTGCCGTTCCATTGGTCGTGGAAGCGCGTAAGGGAGCTGGCCGAGCGGTCGGGTGAGCTGGTCCCGATCGACCGCGGTGGTGACAGGCGCGTGCTGTCCCTGTGCAACCCGGGTGCCGGCGGTCTGCCGTACACCACGCGGACGCTCTGGGGGGCGGTGCAGTACCTCGGGCCGGGCGAGGTGGCCCCGGCCCACCACCACAGCCCGGCGGCACTGCGGTTCGTCGTCGAGGGAAGCGGCGTGTGGACACTGGTCAACGGCGACCCGTTGTCGATGGCGCCCGGCGACCTCGTGCTCACGCCCAGCTGGGCGTGGCACGAGCACCACAACCCGGGTGACGAGCCGATGATCTGGTTCGACGGGCTCGACATCCCCATGGTCCGGGCACTCGACGCCGTCTTCTTCGAGGACGGGCCCGACCGGATGACGAACCGCGCGGTCGACCCGGTCTCGCGCGCGGAGATGACGTACGCCGGTGGCCCCGGCCTCGTCCCGCTGGAGCCGGACGAGTCCCCGCCGTACTCGCCGCTGCTCGTCTACCGCTACGCGGACACCGACAGGGCACTCGGCCGGCTGCTGGAGGCACGGGGCACCCGGCATGCTGCGCTGCGATTCGCCGACCCGGCGACGGGAGCGGACGTGATGCCGACGATGCGCTGCGCGATGCACCGCGTCCTGGCCGGGGGGCGTACGCCCACGACGCGGCGTGCGGGCTCGTCGATCTGGGTGAGCTTCCGTGGCCAGTCGACGGCCCACGTCGGGTCCGAGCGCTTCCACCTCGAGCCGGGGGACATGGTCGCTGTGCCGTCCTGGACGCCGTTCGCCCTCGAGGCGGACGAGCCCGCCGACCTGTTCAGCGTCTCGGACGCGCCCGTGCTCGAGGCCCTGCGCCTCGCCCGGACCGAGACCCTGTCCGACCCGCCCTCGTGAACGTCCTCGTCGTCGGGGCCGGCATCGGCGGGCTCACCCTGGCGCTGGAGCTGCACGACGCGGGCATCGAATGCCGGGTGTACGAGGCCGCCCCGGAGCTGGGTGCGCTCGGGGTCGGCATCAACGTGCTGCCGCACGCCACCGGGGTGCTCGGCCGGCTCGGTCTCGAGGACGCGCTCGCGCGAGTGGGCGTCACCACGCAGGAGTCGTCCTTCTTCAACCGCTTCGGGCAGCACATCTACACCGAGCCGTGCGGCCGCTTCGCCGGGTACGCGACGCCGCAGTTCTCGATCCACCGGGGCGACCTGCAGGCGGTGCTGCTGGACGCCGTCCGGGCAAGGCTGGGCCCGGACGCCGTCGTCCTCGGTCACCGGTGCACCGGGGTGAGCGAGGACGCGCGGGGCGTCCGCGCGCACTTCGTCCGCACGACGGACGACACGGCGCTGCCCGAGGCGGCAGCCGACGCCGTCGTCGCCTGCGACGGCGTCCACTCCGCACTCCGGGCCCAGCTGCACCCGGAGGAGGGGCCGCCGCTCTACTCCGGCGTCACGATGTGGCGCGGCGTGACCCACTGGGAGCCCTTCCTCAGCGGGGCCACGATGGTGCGGGCCGGCTGGCTCCGGACGGGCAAGATGGTGATCTACCCGATCAGGGACGCCGTGGACGCCGAGGGCCGACAGCTCGTCAACTGGGTGGCCGAGCGCGAGACGCCCGAGCGCAGCGGCCGCGACTGGAACCGCTCCGGCCACCTGGACGACTTCCTCGGCGCGTTCGAGGACTGGCACTTCGACTGGCTGGACGTGCCGGCGATGGTCCGGGCCTCGGAGACGGTGCTCGAGTACCCGATGGTCGACCAGGACCCGCTGCCCTGGTGGAGCAGCGGCCGGGTCACCCTGCTCGGGGACGCCGCGCACCCGATGGTGCCCCGCGGGTCCAACGGGGCCGGGCAGGCCGTGCTGGACGCCCGGGCGCTGCGCGAGGCGCTCGTGGACGATGCGGACGTGCCGCGCGCGCTCGCCGCGTACGAGGCGAAGCGGCTGCCCGCGACGGCCGCGGTCGTCCGGACGAACCGCACCGCACCGCCGGACGCGATCCTGCGGGAGGTGTGGCGGCGCACCGGCGACCGGCCCTTCGACCGGATCGAGGACGTGATCGGCGCCGACGAGCTCCAGGCCATCTCCGAGCGCTACAAGCAGGTCGCCGGGTACAGCCAGGAGGCATGCGCCCGCGCTCGTTAGTGTCGTCCTCGTGCTCATCAGGGTCGCCGACGACGAGGACTGGCCGCGCATCTGGCCGTTCTTCGCCGAGATCGTCGCCGCAGGCGAGACGTACGCCTACCCCGAGGGGCTCACGCAGGAGACGGCGCGGCCGCTCTGGATGGAGGAGCCGCCCGGGCAGACGGTCGTCGCGGTCCGAGACGGGGTGGTGCTGGGCTCGGCGAAGATGGGCCCCAACCGTCCGGGGCGGGGCGCGCACGTGAGTACTGCCAGCTTCATGGTCGACCCGGCGTACGGGGGCCAGGGGGTGGGCCGTGCGCTGGGGCTCCACGCCGTCGCGTGGGCGCGGACGGCCGGCTACCACAGCATGCAGTTCAACGCAGTCGTCGAGACCAACGCCGCCGCCGTCGCCCTGTGGCGGTCACTCGGCTTCGAGGTCATCGGCACCGTGCCGGAGGCGTTCGACCATCGTGTGCACGGGCTCGTGGGGCTGCACGTGATGCACCTGCGCCTCTAGCCGCGGGCTTCACATCGTCCGCGCGCTTCACGGCCGCGCCGCCGTACGGCAGGCTGGGCGCGTGTCCGAACCGGTCCGGGTGATCCGGGAGAGCGAGCGGGTCGACGCCGACCCCACGCCCGGCATGCGGCGAGAGCGGGCGCTCGACGTCCCGGGGCTCTGGTCCGGCCTCGTGCACACCCAGCCGGGAGCGATGTCGGGCTGGCACCACCACGGCGACCACGAGACCAGCCTGTACGTGGTCGCCGGCACGCTCCGCCTGGAGTTCGGCCCGGAGGGCGGGGCGGTGGTCGACGCCGGCCCGGGGGAGTTCGTCCACGTGCCCGCCCACGTCGTCCACCGGGAGTCCAACCCCACCGAGGCGCTCTCCACCGCGGTGATCGCCCGCGCGGGGACGGGGGTGCCGACGGTGAACGTCGACGGCCCCGAGGGCGCCTGAACCCGGCCCCCTCGGACCGGCCCCTCGCCGGGCTGGGACGATCAGGTCCTCGGGACGTCTGACCGGTCCGCGCTCACCGGCGCGGCAGAAGGGGAACAGGACGATGACCACCGTGGCCTTCATCGGCCTCGGCATCATGGGGATGCCGATGGCCACGAACCTGCTCGAGGCCGGCTTCGACGTCGTCGGGCACAACCGCAGCCAGCCGAAGGTCGACGCGTTCGTCGCCAAGGGAGGGCGGGGCGCGTCCCGTCTCGAGGACGCGGTGGCAGGTGCCGACATCGTCATGACGAACCTGCCGGACTCCCCGGACGTGGAGGCGGTCGTGCTCGGCGACGGTGGTGTGCTCGCCCACGCCGCGGAGGGCACGCTGCTCATCGACTTCAGCACGATCCGGCCCGACACGGCGACGACCGTGCACGCCGCGGGCCGCGAGAAGGGCGTACTTGCCCTGGACGCCCCGGTGAGCGGCGGCGAGCAGGGGGCGATCGACGGCACGCTCGCGATCATGGTGGGCGGCGACGAGGACGCGTTCGCCGATGCCCAGCCGGCGTTCGACGCCGTCGGCAAGACCGTCGTCCGCGTCGGCCCGGCCGGCTCCGGGCAGACGGTGAAGGCGGCGAACCAGCTGCTCGTCGCCGGGGCGCTCGAGCTCGTCGCGGAGTCGATCGTGTTCCTCGAGGCGTACGGCGTGGACACCGAGGCGGCGATGCGGGTGCTCGCCGGCGGACGCGCGCGCAACGCCGTCCTCGAGCGCGAGTCCGAGCGCATCCTGCGCCGGGACTTCACCCCGGGCTTCCGGGTGGAGCTGCACCACAAGGACCTCGGCATCATGCAGGCGGCCGCCCGCGAGGCCGGTGTCGTCGTCCCGATGGGTGCCGTGGTGACGCAGCTTGTCGCCTCGCTGCAGGCCCAGGGTCTCGGACACCTCGACAGCGCGGTGCTGCTCCGGCTCGTCGAGGACCTCTCGGGCCGCGGCACGCACACCTGAGCGAGGCTGGGGCGGTGCCCGCTGACTGCGGCTCATCTCGCGTTGCGGCTCGTGTCGCAGGGGCACGAGGTCCGGACGCCGCGCGGGACCTGCCCGCCGCCCCGCTGATGTCCGCGGACACCAGCGACCCGGCCATCGCATGTGCAATCGAGGCGGTCGCCGAGGCGCACGGCGTCATCGTCGCCTCGCCGGTGTACAAGGCCGCGTACTCGGGGCTGCTCAAGTCCCTGCTCGACCTGATGCCGCAGTACGCCCTCGCCGGCAAGTCGGTGCTGCCGATGGTCACCGGGGGCACCGTGGCGCACAACACGTGTGCACCCGCTCGGTCCTGACAGCTCCGCGTGGACGTCGGGTCGAGGGCCCCCCGGTTGCCGGCCGGTCATCGGCGCAGGTCAGCACTGCCGGCGGTCAGCCCGAATCCAGTGAACCTACATACTTGACAAATTAGATCTACCATATAGAGAATATCCCCGACTCGCCGTCACCGTCCTCCCGCCAACCCGGGCAGGACGCCCCCGAGCCGTTGGGATGATCATGCGCAAGCTCGTGATGTTCGCGTTCGTCGGCCTCGCTGCCCAGCTCGTCGACGGCTCCCTGGGCATGGCCTACGGAGTGACCTCGTCCACTCTGCTGCTCGCCGTCGGGACGGCGCCCGCAGTCGCCTCGGCCTCCGTCCACCTGGCCGAGATCGGCACCTCGCTCGCGTCCGGGGTGTCGCACTGGCGTTTCGGCAACGTCGACTGGCGAGTGGTCGGCACCATGGCCGTCCCCGGTGCCATCGGTGCGTTCGCCGGGGCCACGGCGCTCAGCTCGCTCTCGACGGAGTCCGCGGCGCCCTGGATGGCCGCGGTGCTCATCGCGCTCGGCACCTACATCATGGTGCGGTTCTCCGGCCGTGCTCCGAAGATGCGCCTCCACGCGCCGCCGAAGGCGCGCTTCCTGGCCCCCCTCGGGCTGGTAGCCGGGTTCGTCGACGCCAGCGGTGGCGGCGGTTGGGGTCCCATCGGGACGTCCACCCTACTGAGCAGCGGGCGGCTCGACCCGCGCAAGACGATCGGCTCGGTGAGCACGAGCGAGTTCCTCGTCACCGTCGCGGCCAGCATCGGCTTCCTGGTCGGGCTCGGTTCCAGCGAGATCCCGTTCTCGGTCGTCGGTGCCCTGCTCGTGGGTGGCGTCGTCGCCGCGCCGCTCGGGGCCTGGCTGGTCCGGCACGTCCCCGGCCGGCTGCTCGGCATCGGCGCCGGTGGCCTCATCGTGTTCACGAACGCCCTCACCATCCTCGACGCTCTCGAGGTGTCCCCGGTCGCCCGCGTGGCTGTGCTGGCGGTCGTGGCCGTCGCTTGGGGCGCGCTGCTCGCGGGCGGCGTGGCGCGGCTCCGTCGTGAGAAGTCGGCCCAGACCGAGGAGCCCCTGACGGCGACCTCGGTCTAAGAGGGGAGGCCAGGGGCTCTGCCCGGCTAACGCCGGTG
>JBOGEN010000194.1:0-13409 GCA_050743265.1 Actinomycetes bacterium | reverse complement strand
CGGCCATCCCGTTCCAGGCGGCGACCACCTTGTCGTCACGGGCCGGGCGGACGCGGCCGGCCCGGGCCTCGAGCAGCCGGGCCCGGACGCGGGCGAGCCGCTCGGGGTCGTCGGGATCCGTGCGCCGCTGCAGCACGGACGTGCCCTGCTCGAACGTGCCCGCGTCGGTGACCTCGAACGTCCGGGCCGCCCAGCGTCCGTCGTCCTCGCCGAGCACGTCGACGAGCTGCCCCGGCGTCCAGACGTAGAAGCGTCCCTCCTCGCCCTCGCTGTCGGCGTCGAGGGCCGAGGCGAGGCCGCCCTCGGGGGTGCGCAGCTCGGCCAGCATCCAGTCGGCGGTCTCGCCGGCCACCCGGCGGGCCAGCCCGCTGCCGGTGGCGCGGAACAGGTGCGCGTACACCCGGAGCAGCTGGGCGTTGTCGTACAGCATCTTCTCGAAGTGCGGCACCACCCAGCGCGCGTCCACCGAGTAGCGGGCGAAGCCGCCGGCCAGCTGGTCGTACATGCCGCCGCCGGCCATCGCCTCGCAGGTGCGGGTGACCATCGCGAGGGCCTGCTCCGAGCCCGTCCGCGCGTGGTGGCGCAGCAGGTGCTCGAGCGTCATCGACGGCGGGAACTTGGGCGCCCCACCGAACCCGCCCTCCGTGGCGTCGAAGTTCGGGCCGAGGCCGCGGAACGCGGCGTCGAGGTGCTCGGCCGTGACGGGCTCCGGCTCGCCGGGGACGCTGCGCCGGCCACCGAGCGCACCGGCGACGTCCGCACCGACCTTCTCCACCTCGTCCCGGCGGTCCTGCCAGGCCTCGGCCACGGCCTGGAGCACCTGCGAGAACGCGGGCATGCCGTGCCGCGGCTGACTGGGGTAGTACGTGCCGCAGTAGAAGGGCTGTCCGTCCGGGGTGAGGAACACGGTCATCGGCCATCCGCCGTGGCCGGTCATGGCCTGGGTGGCCTCCATGTAGACGGCGTCGACGTCCGGGCGCTCCTCGCGGTCGACCTTGACGTTGACGTAGAGCTCGTTCATGAGGCGGGCGGTGGCCTCGTCCTCGAACGACTCGTGCGCCATCACGTGGCACCAGTGGCAGGCCGCGTAGCCGACCGAGAGCAGAACGGGGATGTCCCGCTCGCGTGCCTCGGCGAACGGCTCGTCCCCCCACTCCTGCCAGTCGACGGGGTTGTCGGAGTGCTGGAGCAGGTACGGGCTCGTCGCTGTCGCGAGACGGTTCGGCACCGGGGCTCCTCGTCGCATCGGCATGCGGGTCACCCCCCAGTCTCGCAGCGGTCGGGCAGGGTTGACCGCGTCCCCGTCCGGCCCCGAGCATGACCCGCTCCCCCGCTGCGACCAGCCCGCCACGGAGAGGCACCGATGACGACGACCGACAAGGGCCCAGGAGCCGAGGACGGGCGCCGTGTCGCCGTGGTCACCGGTGCGGGGCGGGGTATCGGGCGCGCGCTCGTCCGGCTGCTGTCCGCGGACGGCTACCTGGTCGTGGCAACGGACGTGGACGCCGACGGTCTCGACGAGACCGCCTCGGCCGCCGGCGCCACGGTGGAGACCGTCCGTCACGAGGTCCGCGACCCGGACGCCCACCGTGAGGTCGCCCGCCTCGCCGCCGCACGGGGCCCGCTCACCCTCTGGGTGAACAACGCCGGGGTGCTCTGCCCCGGGGGCGCGCTCGGCCAGGACGACGTCGCGCTGGAGCGCGTGGTCGAGGTCAACCTGCTCGGCGTGATGTACGGCAGCCGCGCCGCGGTCGAGGTGATGCGCGGCCACGGCGGGCCCGGGGACGTGGTGAACCTCGGCTCGATGTCCGCGTTCGGCCCCGTGCCCGGGCTCGCCGCGTACGCCGCGACCAAGGCGGCCGTCGTGAGCTGGACGACCTCGTTGGCGTACGAGCTGCGCGGGACCCGGGTGCGCGTGCACGCGCTCTGCCCCGACGGCGTGGGGACCCCGATGCTGCACGAGTCGGTGGACAACCCGGCGACGTCCCTCGTCTACACCGCCCCGCGGATCCTCGGCCCGGACGAGGTGGCCCGCGCCGCCGTCGGTCTGGTGGGCAGCCACCGGCTCGTTCGCACGCTCCCCCGCCGCCGCGGGGTGCTGGCCCGGACCAGCGGGCTCGCGCCACGCGTCCTGGGCGTCGCGCTGCCGGTGTTGCGCCGCCGCGGGGACCGTCGCCGCCGGCGCGAGGCGGACACGGCGCGGGTCACGCGTCCGTGACCGTGGCCGCCGGGCGAGCACCCTCGAGCTCGGCGTGACGCACACGCAGCCCTGCGACGAGCAGCCGCAGCCCGTGCTCGAACGACCCGGCCCGGCCCGCGAGCTCGCCTGACCCCTCGACGTGCGCCGTGACCGCGGCCTTGAGCACCGGCAGGTCGTCCGCCTCGGTGAGCCGGTGCAGGAGCGCCGCGTCGAGGTCGGGACGGGTACGGGCCGCCTCGGCCTGGTACTCCACCGCGCACCCGATGACGTAGTGGCCGAGCAGCAGGATCGTCCCCAGTGCCTCGTCCGGCGGGAAGCCCGCATGCACCAGGGTGCCCACCACCCGCTCGCTCGCGGGCAGCGCCTCGGCCGTGGGCCGGTTGCCGGCGAGCACCCGGGCCCCGTCCCGGTGCCCGACGACGGCGTCGAACTGCGCCTGCGTGCGCTCGGTCAGCCACTCCCACCACGGCTGGCCGGGGCGCGGCTCCAGGCTGGCCCCGTGCGAGTCGGCGTGGATCGCGGCCGCCATGAGGTCGAGCAGCTCGCGCTTGTCCCGGACGTGCCAGTACAGGGTGGGCGCCCGGACTCCCAGCTCCTGCGCCAGGCGGCGCAGGGTCAGCCCCTCGAGACCGACCTCGTCGAGCAGCGCCATCGCCGTGGCCACGACCTGGTCGCGGCTCAGAGCCACGAGTCACCTCCGCGTCAGGGCACCCTCGTCCCAGAACTCGTTTGCACTCTAACGCCGTTCGGGACAAACTCGAACGTCGTTAGAGGACGACACTGGCACAGATCGGCCGCCGACCACTTCAGCGGGACCGCAGGACCGAGGAGGACCGCCCGTGACCCGGGTCACCGCGCACCCCGAGATCACCCACCAGCCCACCGACGCGACCGCATCCGCCGTCCAGGTACGCGGGCTGGTCAAGAACTACGGAGAGGTCGAGGCCATCCGCGGCATCGACCTCGACGTCCACCCGGGCGAGACGTTCGGGTTCCTCGGCCCCAACGGGGCCGGCAAGTCCACGACCATCAAGATCCTGTGCACGCTCGTCGAGCCCACCAGCGGCACGGCGTCCGTCGCCGGCCACGACGTCGCGCGGGACCGCGACGCCGTCCGCCGCGACATCGGGCTGGTCTTCCAGGAGCCGACGCTCGACGGCTACCTCACCGCCGAGCAGAACCTGCGCTTCCATGGCGAGCTGTACGGCGTGCCGCGCGCGAACGCGGTCGAGCGGCGTACCGAGGTGCTCGAGATGGTCGGTCTCGCGGAGCGGCGCGGCGACCTGGTGAACACCTTCTCCGGCGGGATGCGGCGACGCCTCGAGATCGCGCGCGGGCTCCTGCACTCACCACGCGTGCTGTTCCTCGACGAGCCCACCGTCGGGCTCGACCCGCAGACGCGCGCGTCCATCTGGGAGTACCTCTCCGAGCTGCACCGCGACCAGGAGGTGACGGTCTTCGTCACCACGCATTACATGGACGAGGCCGAGAACTGCGACCGCATCGCCATCATGAACGAGGGCCGCATCGTCGCCCTGGACACGCCCGGCGCGCTCAAGGCCGCCGTCGGCAAGGACCGCGTGCAGATCACCACCGAGGACGACGAGGCCGCGCTCCGCGTGCTCGCCGAGCAGTTCGACCTGGAGGCGGGCATCCACGAGGGGTCCGTCACGTTCGCCGTCCCCGAGGGTGCGGAGTTCGTGCCGCGCTTGTTCGCCGGTCTCGGGGTGCCGATCCGCTCGGTGACCGTGACGCGGCCGAGCCTCGACGACGTCTTCCTCGCGTACACGGGAACCACGATCCGTGACGCCGAGCAGAACAGCAACGGCGACATGGCGCCCTTCTTCCGGGCCGGGAGGTAGCCCCATGACCGCTCAGACGCTCCGCGTCGCCCCCGTCCGGACGCCCGCCAGCGGCCTGCGCCACCAGACGCGTGCCGCCATCGTGGTCTGGCAGCGCGAGCTGATCCGCTTCGGGCGCGACCGCGCCCGCATGGTGGCGTCGTTCGTGCAGCCGGTGCTGTTCCTGTTCGTGCTCGGCACGGGCCTGTCCTCGCTCGTGCAGACCGGCAGCGAGGACGTGGACTTCCGCACGTTCCTGTTCCCCGGCGTGCTCGCGATGTCCGTCCTGTTCACCGCGATCTTCTCCGGCATCTCGATGGTCTGGGACCGGGAGTTCGGCTTCCTCCGCGAGATGGCGGTGGCGCCGGTGTCGAGCGCCGCGATCCTCGTCGGCAAGTGCCTCGGCGGTGCCACGGTGGCGACCATGCAGAGCCTGGTGATCCTGCTGCTCGCCGGCGTCGTCGGCGTGCCGTACGACCCGGTGATGATGCTCGAGCTCGCGGGGCTGCTCTTCCTCATGGCGTTCATGGTGACCGCGTTGGGGCTCCTGCTGGCCGCACGCATCAAGCAGATCCAGACCGCGATGCCGGTGGTGCAGCTCATCATCATGCCGATGATGTTCCTGTCCGGCGCGCTGTTCCCGCTGGCCGGGCTGCCCACCTGGCTCGCCGTGGTGACACGGCTCAACCCGCTGACGTACGCCGTGGAGCCGATGCGGTCGGTCGTGTTCGACCACCTGAGCCTCAGCCCGGCGTCACGGGCCGCCCTCGACCCGGGCGTCACGTGGGGCGGCTGGCACGTGCCGGTGCTCCTGCAGGTCGCGCTCGTCGTCGTGCTCGGCGTCGGGCTGCTCGCTCTCGCGGTATTGCGTTTCGCGCGGACGGAGTGAGGCAGTCATCATGGCGGGATGGCCACCGACCTGCACGTACGCCGCTCCCTCGTGGTGCCGGCGTCGGAGCTGCGGTGGCGCTTCTCCCGTGCCTCGGGTCCGGGCGGGCAGGGCGTCAACACGACGGACTCGCGCGTCGAGCTGACCTTCGACGTGGCGGGCTCACAGGCGCTGACGCCCGCCGATAGGGAGCGTGCGCTGGAGCGTCTCGCCGGGCGCCTGGTGGACGGCACGGTGACGGTCACGGCGTCCGAGCACAGGTCGCAGCTTCGCAATCGCCAGGCTGCCGCCACCCGGCTCGCGGCGCTGCTGCGCGAGGCGACCGCGGCGCCACGGCGTGGACGCCGCGCGACCCGCCCGACGAAAGGGGCCGTCGAGCGGCGTCTGGGGTCCAAGCGACGCCGTGCGGACGTGAAGCGCATGCGCCGCCCGCCGGACGAGTGACCTCGCCCGCTCGAGGCGGCCTGACCGTGACCACCGCGTGACCGTGACCACCGCGTAACGGTGACCGCTGCGCGCTGACGCCCCGGGAGCCGGTCAGCCGGTGCCGCGGGGCCCGTCCTTCTCCCGCGTGCCCGGCCGAGGCTCGCCCGTGCCGTCCTCGGGCATCCCGTCGTCCGGGGGCATGACGTCGTTGGAGGGCCTCGCCCCGTCCCTGGGCGGCTCGTCGAAGGACGGCGGGACCTTGCGCAACTGCGTGTTCATCGACCGCCACAGCAGCCACACGGCGACACCCAGCCCGATGACGATGAGCAGCGCCGTCCAGCCCGGTGCCACCTCGTCCGGGCTCAGCGCCTCGGCGAGCAGGTGTGGGGTGGTGGGCGCGCCGAGCGCGACCGGGCTCATGCGGTGCCTCCGGCGGTCACGTGCTCGCGGACGCCGGCGAACAGGTCGTCCTCCGGAACGTCCGCGTCCACGAGGGAGCGGGCGCGCTGGTAGTCCTCGGTGGGCCAGGCACGCTGCTGCACCTCGAGCGGGACGGCGAACCAGCGGCCGTCCGGGTCGACCTGCGTGGCGTGAGCGAGGAGGGCGGCATTGCGGATGCCGAAGAACTCCGCGCACGGCACGCGTGTGGTGACCCGGTCCTTGTCCTCGGGCTTGTCCACCCAGGACGCGAGCCACTCCGAGAACGGGGAGTCGATGCCGAGCTCGACCACGGCCTCGTGCAGCGCCTGCAGCCGCTCCTTGTGGAACGTCATGTGGTAGTAGAGCTTGAGTGGCTGCCACGGCTCGCCCGTACCCGGGTAGCGCTCCGGGTCGCCGGCGGCCTCGAACGCCTCCATCGACACCTTGTGGCACATCACGTGGTCCGGGTGAGGGTAGCCGCCGTTCTCGTCGTACGTGAGGATCACGTGCGGCCGCTCTCGGCGTACGAGCTCGACGAGCGGACGGGCCGCGTCCTCGAGCGGGACGAGGGCGAAGGAGCCCTCCGGCAGCGGCGGGGGCGGGTCGCCCTCGGGCAGCCCCGAGTCGTGGAAGCCCAGCCAGGCCTGTCGCACGCCGAGGATCTCGCGGGCGCGCTCCATCTCGCCACGGCGGACGGCCGCGAGGTTCTCGACGATCTCGGGACGGTCCATCGCCGGGTTGAGGATCGAGCCGAGCTCGCCGCCGGTCAGCGTGACGACGAGCACGTCCACCCCCTCGTGGACGTAACGGGCCATCGTGGCCGCGCCCTTGCTCGACTCGTCGTCGGGGTGGGCGTGGACCGCCATGAGGCGTAGCTGGACACTCACGTGATGTCTTCTCCTGCCAGGCCGTACGCGACACTGACAGTGTCGCAAGCCCCCCTGACGGAACGCAGGTGAGTATCCCCCGTGACCGCCCCCGACGGCCTTCCTGCCGACGCCCAGGAGGCCCGCCTCGCGGAGCCGGGCCCGTCCTGGCGCTCCTCCCGCCGGGTCACCGTCGCGGCGGCCGTGATCGCGGCGACCACGTTCGTCCTGGGGGTGGTCTGGCTGGTCTGGGCGGCGCTCTGGCACGCCACCGGGCCCCAGGTCCAGCTGCTCGGGTACGACCTGGACAGCCGGAGGGTCACGGTACGGTTCGAGATCGTCAAGCAGGCCGACGACGCTGTGACCTGCGTAGTCAGGGCCAGGGACACCAGCGGCGCCGAGGTCGCCCGCGAGGAGGTCCGCCTGCCCGCGGGCCCGAGCCGCGACGTCGTGACGCACACACTGCGGACGACCGCCCGTCCGGTCAGCGGAGAGGTCGAAGGCTGCCACGTGGCCTGAGCAGCCACTCGGGCGTACGAGCCGGCCACTCGGACCCGGAGACCCCGGCGAAGTCGGAGGCTCGGGCGCCCGCGTTGTTACTGTGGGCTCACACCGACCGCCCCCGCCCGGCGGCGCCGACCAGCCGCCGTGCATCAGAGGAGTTGTGCCCCGTGACCGAGACCAACGAGAACGTCACCTGGCTCACCCAGGAGGCGTACGACCGGCTCAGCTCCGAGCTGGAGTACCTCTCGGGTCCCGGCCGGTCGGAGATCGCGCGCAAGATCGAGGCCGCGCGCGAGGAAGGTGATCTCCGCGAGAACGGCGGGTACCACGCGGCCAAGGAAGAGCAGGGCAAGCAGGAGGGCCGCATCCGGCAGCTGACCCATCTGCTGCGGACGGCCCAGGTCGGCGAGGCCAGTGGCAGCGACGGCGTGGCACGATCCGGCACGGTCGTGACGATCCGGTTCGCCGGGGACGACGGCACCGAGCGGTTCCTGCTCGGGTCCCGCGAGTCGACCGGGACGACACATCTCGACGTGTACTCGGAGAAGTCGCCGCTCGGCGCCGCCGTGCTCGGTAGCGCGGTAGGCGAGTCGGTCTCCTACAAGACCCCGACCGGGGCGTCCCTCACGGTGGAGGTCGTCGAGGTCGAGCCGTTCACCCCCTGACCCTTCACGGCTGACCCTGCACGACTGAGCAGCCCTGGAGTCAGGGCCCGTCCGCCTCGCCGGCGGCCTCGCGGACGAGCGGCAGCACCCGGTACGGCACCGGCGCGGACAGCGCGATGACCGTCGACGTCCGCACGATGCCCTCGTACCCGACGACGCTGTCGATGACCCGCTGCAGGTCGGCGTTGCTGCGCCCGACGATGCGGCAGAGCATGTCGCCGGCTCCCGTGATCGTGTGCACCTCGAGCACCTCCGGGATGCGCACGAGGTGGTCGGCCACGTCACGCCCGCGACCCTGCGCGATCTCGAGCGTGGCGAACGCGGTGACACCGAAGCCGAGTGCTGCCGTGTCGAGCTCCGGGCCGTAGCCGCGGATGACGCCACGCTCCTGCATGCGGTCGATGCGCGCCTGCACGGTGCCCCGGGCCACGCCGAGCCGCCGGGACGCCTCGAGGACGCCGATCCGCGGCTCGTCCGCGAACAAGGCCACGAGGCGGGCGTCGAGCCGGTCGACGGGGACGGGAGCCACTCAGTCTCCTCCTGGACAACCTGTACAGGACCATGGGAATCACCGCCCTAGAACTGTACAGTTCGACCAGCCCACAGGACGACTGTTGCTCAGCCCGGCCGGGGCGAGCATCCTGCCCGAAACGGCACGTCCGGAGGGTGGATCGCACATGACCGACACGACGGACCGCCCCGAGGCCGGCCAGGCGACCCGCCAGGACGAGTTCCCCGTACGGGGGATGGACGCCGTCGTGTTCGCCGTCGGCAACGCGAGGCAGGCGGCCCACTGGTACGTCACGGCGTTCGGGATGCGGTGCGTCGCGTACGCCGGGCCGGAGACGGGCAGCAAGGACACCGTCGCGTATGTGCTCGAGTCCGGGTCCGCGCGGTTCGTCGTGACCGGCTCGCTGCGTCCCGGCACCGCGCTGGCCCGCCACGTCGCCGCGCACGGGGACGGAGTCGTCGACCTCGCGATCGCGGTGCCCGACGTCGAGGCGGCGTACGCGTACGCGCGGGCGCACGGGGCGCGCGGCGTCGAGGAGCCGACCGTGCTCGAGGACGAGCACGGCAAGGTCGTGCGCGCGGCCATCGCCACGTACGGCGAGACACGGCACTCGCTGGTAGACCGGTCGAACTACGCCGGTCCGTACCTGCCCGGGTTCGTCGGCAGGGACCCGGTCGGCGCGGGCCCGCAGAAGCGCTACTTCCAGGCCATCGACCACTGCGTCGGCAACGTCGAGCTCGGCCGCATGGACGAGTGGGTGGACTTCTACCACCGCGTCATGGGCTTCACGAACATGGCCGAGTTCATCGGCGACGACATCGCCACCGAGTACTCCGCGCTCATGTCGAAGGTGGTCGCGGACGGCACGCGCACGGTGAAGTTCCCGCTCAACGAGCCCGCCGCCGGCAAGAAGCGCTCGCAGATCGACGAGTACCTCGAGTTCTACGACGGCCCTGGCGTGCAGCACATCGCGCTCGCGACGAACGACATCCTGAGCACCGTGGACGAGATGCGGGCGGCGGGCGTGGAGTTCCTGTCCATCCCGGCCGCGTACTACTCCGACGAGGCGCTGCGGGCGCGCATCGGCACCGTCCGTGCCCCCGTCGAGGAGCTGCAGCGGCGGGGCATCCTCGTCGACAGGGACGAGGACGGCTACCTGCTGCAGATCTTCACCAGGCCCGTTCAGGACCGGCCGACCGTGTTCTTCGAGCTGATCGAGCGCCACGGGTCCCAGGGCTTCGGCAAGGGCAACTTCAAGGCGCTGTTCGAGGCGATCGAGCGTGAGCAGGACCGCCGCGGCAATCTCTGACGCGGCGGCTACGGCTGCGGCTGCGGCCACCCCGAGCCCGGCGCTCCGTACTGCGCCGGGCCCTTGGGGGGCGGGCCGTACTGGTTCGGCGCCGGTTGGCTGTCCTGGACCGCGAACACGATCAGGACGATGGCGCCGGCCAGCGGGACGAGCCCGATCAGCACCCACCATCCGCTGCGTCCGGTGTCGTGGAGCCGCCGCACGAGAACCGCGAGGGAAGGCAGCAGCAGGGCCAACGACGCCAGGGTGGAGACGACGCCGAAGCCCGAGGCTGTGCCTGAGCCCAGCACGGCGTCGATGATGGAGGTGGCAATGTTCACCAGGACGGTGAAGAGCACGAACCACCAGTACTCGGAGCGCCTGGCGCGTCCGGTGAACGTGGCGTACTGCGACAGCGCTGTGCGAACAGCCTCGGTGAACGACACGGATACTCCAGGTGGCCGGAAGGCGCTTGGTAGTCACTCACGGTAGCGCTCGACCGTCGCCTGCATGCCAGCTTGCTCGATCCTCGGTGGCGGGGGCGTGGGCGTGTCCCCCCGCAGACCCGTCTGCCCGGCCCCAGCCCGCCCCGAGCGGGGTCAGCGGCCGGCAGTCCTGCGGTACGTGCGGACTGCCAGCGGGACGAACAGCACGAGGATAAGCAGCGACCAGCCGATCGACTTGCCGATGGCGAACTCGATCGCGTCCGGGGGCGGGTTGCCGAACAGGTCGCGGCACGCCGACACCGTGGCGCTCACCGGGTTCCAGTCGGCGATCGGCTGGAGCCAGCTCGGCAGGGAGTCACCGGGCACGAACGCGTTGCACACGAACGTCACCGGGAAGAGCCAGATGAACCCGGCGACGTTGGCCGTCTCCGCGTTGCGCACGGCCAGGCCGATGTACGCGCCCACCCACGCCATCGCGAACGCGAGCGGCAGGAGCAACCCGACCCCGCCAAGGAACTCCACCAGGCCGTCGCGCACCCGCCACCCGACCGCGAGGCCGGTGACCATCATGATCGCGAGGATGACGAGCTGACGGACCATCTCGGCCGACGGTCGCCCGACCAGCACGGCAGAGCGGGCGATCGGCAGCGAGCGGAACCGGTCCACCAGCCCCTTCTGCAGGTCCTCCGCGATGCCCACGCTGATCGCCCCGGTAGCGAAGGCCATGGTCTGGGTGAACACCCCGGCCATGAGGAACTCCCGGTAGGCATGCCACTCCGGTGTTCGCTCGTGGAGAAAGCCGGGCTGGCGGAACGGGGCCGGGCGAGGGCCGTGAGACCGGTCAGGAGAAGACGAGCGGGTACCCGGCCGCGCGAAGCCGGTCGAGCACCTCCTCGCAGTGCACCGGCCCGCGCGTCTCGAGCTGCAGGGCGACCTCGACCTCGTCCAGGTGCAGGCGCGGGCCGGTCCGGACGTGCTCCACGTCCAGCACGTTCGCCTCCATCGCGGCGAGCTCGGTGAGCAGGCTCGCGAGCTGGCCGGGACGGTCGGGGATGCGCAGCCGCAGCGACAGGTAGCGCCCCGCCGCGGCCATGCCGTGCCGCAGCACCCGCAGCAGCAGGACGGGGTCGACGTTGCCGCCGGACAGGACGCCCACCACCGGGGGCTCGAAGACCCGGGGGGCGTCGAGCACGGCCGCCACCGAGGCCGCCCCCGCCGGCTCGACCACGAGCTTGTGCCGCTCCAGGCAGAGCAGCAGCGCTCGGGACAGCGACTCCTCCGACACCGTGACGACGTCGTCCACCAGGTCGCGGACGAGCCCGAAGGTGAGGTCGCCCGGGCAGCCGACCGCGATCCCGTCCGCCATCGTCGCCATCGAGCCGCACCTGACGGGGTGCCCGGCCGCGAGCGACGCCGGGTACGCGGCCGCCTTCTCGGCCTGGACCGCGACGACCCGGACGTCCGGGCGGCTGGCCTTGACCGCCAGGGCCATTCCCCCGACGAGGCCGCCGCCGCCGAGGCCGACGACGAGCGTCCGTACGTCCGGGCACTGGTCGAGGACCTCGAGGCCGACCGTGCCTTGGCCGGCGACGATGCCCGCGTGGTCGAACGGGTGGATGAGCACCGCGCCCGTCTCCGCCGAGTGCTCCTGCGCCGCGACGAGGGCCTCGTCGACCGTGTGCCCGACGAACCGGACGTCGGCGCCGTAGTTGCGGGTGGCCTCGACCTTGGGGAGCGGGGCACCCTGCGGCATGAACACGGTCGAGGAGGAGCCGAGCAGCCGGGCGGCCAAGGCGACGCCCTGGGCGTGGTTGCCCGCGCTGGCCGCCACCACGCCGCGGGACCGTTCGGCGTCCGAGAGGCCGGCTATCCGCGTGTACGCGCCGCGGATCTTGAACGACCCGGTGCGCTGGACGTTCTCGCACTTGAGGTGAACCGGGCCGCCCACCCGCTCGGAGAGCGTGTCCGAGGCCACCAGGGGGGTCTCCCGGACGACGTCGGCCAGCAGCCGCCGGGCTGCGCGCACGTCCTCGAGGCCGACCGGAGCCGCCACGCCCTCAGTGGTAGCCATGGCGGCCAGTCTGTCACCCGCGTAGAAAGGGCCCCATGACGGACGTCCACGCGGTGCCAGGGACCGACCATGTCGTGGACGGCGTGCGCCTGCACGTCGTCGTGCACGGGCACGCGGACTCGGGCCGCGTCCCCGTCCTGCTCCTGCACCCGCTGCCCGCCACGTCGTACCTGTGGCGGGACGTCCAGCGCGACCTCGCCTCGCGGATCATGACCGTCGCGCCCGACCTGGCCGGGTGCGGGAGGTCCGAGCGGGCCCCGGGGCGGCTCGACCCGGCCCGACAAGCCCGCCTGCTTCGCGACCTGCTCGACGTGCTCGAGGTGGAGCGGGTCGTGGTGGCCGGGCACGGCGTGGGCGGGGCCGTCGGCGTGCACCTCGCGACCGTGGCGCCGGACCGTGTGGCCGGCCTCGTGCTGATGAGCGCCCCCGTGCACCGGGACGTCTGGCCGCCCGCCACGGCGCTCCCGCTGCTGCTCCCCGGCGTCCGCGCGCTCGCGCCCGAGATGCTCCGGGTCGTGCCCGGCCTTGCCCGGGCGCTGGTCGGACGCGCGTTCGGCACGGACTCGTCGGACGCCACGGCACCGGAGCAGCGTGAGGTCGAGGCGTACCTCGCGCCGCTGCGGACGCCCGAGGGTGCCCGCGGGCTGCGCGACGTCGTCGCGGCCGTGGACATGGTCGGCGTCGAGGCGGCCTGGGACGTGCTGCGGGCGGCCCCGCCCCCCGCGCTGGTGCTCTGGGGTGAGGACGACTCGACCTACCGGCTGCCGTACGGCCGTCGGCTCGTCGGGGAGCTCCCCGGCGCGGCTTTCGTCCCCGTCCCCGGGGCAGGCCACCTCCTGCCGCGGGAGCGCCCCGAGCGGGTGGCCGAGGAGCTGGCCGCATTCGTCGCGGAACGCTGAGCGACCCCCCGCCCGTGTGAGACGCTTGCGGGATGCAAGCAACAGGCCGGGCCAGGCCCGGCGACGACCTCGCCGCGCTGTCCGAGGCCCTGCTCGCCGTGACCCGGCTCGTGGGACGGCACCGTGGTCAGGGGCCGCTGGACCGGGCCGCCGTCGCCGTCCTCGCCCGCATCGCCGACGACGGCCCGTTGCGCGTCTCCGACGCCGCGTCCGCGCTGGGGCTCGACCTGTCCACCGTGAGCCGCCAGGTGCAGACGCTGGTGGACGGCGGCTTCGCCACGAAGGAGCCCGACCCGGCCGACCGGCGGGCGTCGCTCGTGTCCGCGACCGGCGCCGGACGTGCCACGCTCGACGCCGTCCGCGCCGACCGCGCGGCCACGCTC
>JBOGEN010000193.1:0-11155 GCA_050743265.1 Actinomycetes bacterium | reverse complement strand
TCGGGGGGCGCCGCGCGATGCGGGTGGCCCTCCCGCTCGCGGGCACGGTGTGGGCGTACGACCTCGTGGCCAAGACGACGCCGGCCGGCCCGCCGACCATGGCCGCGGCACGGGCGCTCGACGTCCTGCTGGGATCCGCGGGCACGGTGAGCCCCGCGTCCCTGCGCGCCTCCGCCCTCGTCGGGGCGCACACCCTCGGGGTGACCGTCGTGAGCCGTGGCGAGGTGCACGGCGCCGCCCGCTCCGTCCCGGCGATGGCGCTGGCCGGGACGGCGTTGGTCGCGCTCACCGCAGGCTCGGCCTCCGCCCCCCGGTCGTCCGCGCTCGTCCGCGCCGGGCTGCTCGCGGCGTACGCCGGGACGGCAGGACGGCCGCTCGTCGAGGCCGTCCGCGACCCGTCGCCGGCCCGGCTGCGCCGTGCGGTCGGTGCGGGAATCCTCGGTCTCGTCCCGCTCCAGGGGGCACTCGCGGCCGGGGCGGGGGCGCCGCGTGCCGGGCTCGCGGTCTCGTCCGCGCTGCCGGTCGCCCGGCTCCTCACCCGGCGGGTGTCGGCGACATGAGCGGACTGCGCTTCGGCTACGGCACCAACGGGTTCGCCGACCACCGGCTCGGGGACGTGCTGGCCGTTCTGGCCGACCTCGGGTACGACGGCGTGGCGCTCACGCTCGACCACATGCACCTCGACCCGTACGACGCCGGCCTGGCACGCCGGGTGGACGACGTCGCCTCCCGTCTCGACGCCCTCGGGCTCGCGGTCGTCGTCGAGACCGGCGCCCGGTACGTGCTCGACCCGTGGCACAAGCACCAGCCGACGCTGCTCTCGGACGAGGGGGCAGGCGGGCGTGACCGTCGGCTCGACCTGCTGCGTCGTGCCGTCCGCATCGGGGCCGATCTCGGCGCGGAGGCCGTGTCCTTCTGGTCGGGCACCCCGCAGCCGGAGGTGACAGACGAGGTCGCCTGGCAGCGCCTGGTGGACGGCTGCGCCGACGTGCTCGAGGTCGCCCGGGAGCACGGCGTGCCCCTCGGCTTCGAGCCCGAGCCGGGCATGCTCGTCGACACGCTCGCGCGGTTCGACGCGCTGCGTACCGCGCTCGGGTCGCCGCCCTGGTTCGGGCTGACGCTCGACATCGGCCACTGCCGCTGCCTCGAGCCGGAGCGCGCCGAGGTCTGCGTCCACCAGCGCGGCGACGTGCTCGTGAACGTGCAGATCGACGACATGCGCCGCGGCGTGCACGAGCACCTGCCGTTCGGGGAGGGCGAGGTGGAGTTTCCGCCCGTCCTCGGCGCACTCCTGGACGTGGGGTACCGCGGGCTGGTGTCCGTCGAGCTGCCGCGACACTCCCACTCGGCCCCGCTGCTCGCCGCGCGCTCGATCGGCTTCCTGCGCGAGGCGCTCGCCCGGGCGAGCCGGACGGAGGTGACCGCGTGAGCGCCCCGGCGAGCCTGGACGACGTCCGGGCTGCCCTGACCGACAGGCTGGCCGAGTCGCAGGCCGCCTGGCTCGACGAGGTGCGGGGACGCGTCGCATCGGAGCCGGGTGCGATCGCCACGCTGTTCCCCGCCGTGGGGCGTGGCCTGGGACGCGGTCCGCTCGAGTCGTCCCTGCCCGGCCTCCACGGCTGGACGGTCGACGATGCCGGACGTGCCCTGCTGCTCGCGTCCCTTCCCCGTACGCCGCAGGACGTGGCCGAGGAGGCCCGTGCGCTGTACCGGTACGGCGACGCGGCCGAACGACGCGGCGTCCTGCGGGCGCTCGGCGTGCTGGACCCGGGCGCCTCGGCGGTCGACGTCTGCGAGGACGCGCTGCGGACGAACGACACGAGGCTCGTCGCCGCCGCCCTCGGCCCGTACGCCCGGTACCTCGACGACGCGGCCTGGCGCCACGGCGTGCTCAAGTGCGTCTTCCTCGGCATCCCCCTCGCCGCAGTGGCCGGGCTGGACGCGCGTGCCGACGCCGAGCTGGCGCGCATGCTCGCCGACTACGCGCGCGAGCGGGTCGCCGCCGGGCGGGACGTGCCCGAGGACGTGTGGCGCGTCGCGGACCGGTTCCCCGAGGTAGTGGCCGCCTCCGGCATCGACGACGAGTTGGCGTCCCCCGTCCCCGAACGCCGCGAGGCGGCCCGACGCGCCCTGCAGCACCGCACGACCCCCACTCGGGAGCACTGATGCGTCTCTTCGACCCGCACATCCACATGACCTCGCGGACGACCCTGGACTACGAGGCGATGTACGCCTCGGGGGTCCGGGCCGTCGTGGAGCCCTCCTTCTGGCTGGGTCAGCCCCGGACGTCCGTCGAGAGCTTCGTCGACTACTTCGACGGCCTGCTCGGGTGGGAGCCCTTCCGGGCGGCGCAGTTCGGCGTGCGGCACCACTGCGCGGTGGCGCTCAACCCGAAGGAGGCCAACGACCCCCGCTGCGCCGACGTGCTCCGCCTGCTGCCGCGCTACCTCGCGAAGGACGGCGTCGTCGCGGTCGGGGAGGTCGGCTACGACAGCATGACCCCGGCCGAGGACGAGGCCCTCGCCGCGCAGCTCGGGCTCGCCGTCGCGCACGACCTGCCGGCCCTCGTCCACACGCCGCACCGGGACAAGGCGGCCGGGACGCAGCGCACGCTCGACGTCGTCCGCGAGTCCGGCCTTCCCCCGGAGCGGGTGCTCGTCGACCACCTCAACGAGGTGACGGTCGGGCTGGTCGCCGGCACCGGGTGCTGGATGGGGTTCTCCATCTACCCCGACACGAAGATGGACGAGCACCGCATGGTGCGCCTCCTCGCCGAGTACGGCACTGCCCGCATGCTCGTGAACTCCGCCGCGGACTGGGGACGCAGCGACCCGCTGAAGACCCGGCGGACGGCCGACGCGATGCTCGCCGCCGGCTTCGCCGAGGACGACGTCGACCTGGTGCTCTGGCGCAACCCGGTCGAGTTCTTCGGGCAGAGCGGACGCCTCCTGCTGGACGAGGCGTCCGCCGCGCCCGACGCCACCTTCGCGGGCAACTCCGTGCTGCGCGGGGCGAGGGAGGGCTGAGGCGTGCGGCTCAGGCATCCCGACGGCACCGTCGTCCACCTCGCGTACTGCACGAACGTGCACGCCGCGCGGGACCTGTCCGAGCTGCTCTCCACGCTCGAGACGGCGGCCATGCCCGTCCGGGAGCGGCTCGGCGCCGCCACGATGGGCCTAGGCCTGTGGCTCCCCCGGACGGTTGCGGCCCACCTCGTCACGGACGAGGTCGCGCTGGACAACCTCGGCGGCGAGCTGGCGCGGCGCGGCCTCGAGGTGGTCACGCTGAACGGGTTCCCGTTCGGGGACTTCCACGCCGACATCGTGCGGTACGACGTGTACCGCCCCGACTGGTCGGACCCGCGCCGGCTGCGCCACACCGTGGACCTCGCCCGCATCCTCGCCCACCTGCTCCCCGAGGACGCCGTCCGCGGGAGCATCTCGACCCTGCCCCTGGGGTGGCGCACGTCCTGGGCGCCCGCCTGCCAGGCCATCGCGCGAAAGCACCTGGACGACCTCGCGGCCGAGCTCGACCGCATCGAGGACGAGACCGGGCGGGCCATCCGGGTCGGGCTCGAGCCGGAGCCCGGCTGCGCGGTGGAGACGACGGCGGACGCCGTCGAGCACCTCACCGGTGTCGACACCGATCGCATCGGGCTGTGCCTGGACACGTGCCACCTCGCCGTCGCCTTCGAGGACCCGGACCAGGCCGTCACCAGCCTCGCCGAGGCCGGGATCCCCGTCGTCAAGACGCAGGCGGCGTGCGCGCTGGTCGCCGACGACCCGGCGGACGAGTCCTCGCGGGGCGTCCTGGCCGGGTTCGACGAGCCGCGGTACCTGCACCAGGTGCGCGAGCAGGCAGGGCTCGGTCGCGTCCTGGGGCGCGACGACCTGGCCGAGGCGCTGGACGGGCGGCGGCCCCTGTCCGGACGCGGGCCCTGGCGGGTGCACTTCCACGTCCCCCTGCACGCCGACCCAAAGCCGCCGCTGCGCTCCACGCGGGACGTGCTCGATGCCACGCTCGGCGCGTTGTTCGCGGGGTCCGCCCGGACCGACCACGTGGAGGTCGAGACGTACACGTGGGGGGTGCTCCCGCCCGGGCTGCGGCCGGACGGCCTGCACGGCCTCACGCAGGGGATCGCGTCGGAGATGGCCGCGACCCGTGACGTGCTGGTCGACCTCGGACTGGAGGAGAGCACCTGATGACCGAGACGTCCCGACCGCTCGTGGTCCTCGACGTCGTGGGGCTCACCCCTCGGCTGCTCCCGCACATGCCGCGGCTCTCCGCCTTGGCCCGCGAGGGCTGCGCCGCGCCGCTCGACACCGTGTTCCCCGCCGTCACCTGCACGGTGCAGTCGAGCATCCTCACCGGCTCCCTGCCGCGCGACCACGGGATCGTCGGAAACGGCTGGTTCCACCGCGACCTCGGCGAGGTCTGGTTCTGGCGCCAGCACAACGCGCTCGTCGCGGGCGAGAAGCTCTGGCATGCCGCCCGCGAGGAGCGGCCCAGCTTCACGGTCGCCAACATGTGCTGGTGGTACGCCATGGGGGCCGACACGGACGTCGTGCTCACCCCCCGGCCGGTGTACCACGCGGACGGGCGCAAGTCGCCCGACTGCTACACCGTGCCCCCCGGTCTGCGGGACCGTCTCACCGACGAGCTCGGCACGTTCCCGCTGTTCCACTACTGGGGCCCGACCGCGTCCGCCACATCGTCGCGCTGGGTGTGCGAGGCGTCGCGGCGGGTGCTCGCCGAGCAGGAGCCGGACCTCACGCTGGTCTACGTCCCGCACCTCGACTACGACCTGCAGCGGTACGGGCCGGACGGCGACGAGGCCGTCCGGGCCGCCCGCGAGGCCGACGAAGCGCTGGCCCCGCTCGTCGACGACGCCGTCGCCCGCGGGGCCACGGTGGTGGCGCTGTCGGAGTACGGCATCACCGGCGTCCGGCGGCCGGTCGACGTCAACCGGGCCCTGCGCCGCGACGGCCTTCTCGAGGTCTTCACGCAGGCCGGCATGGAGTACCTCGACCCGTGGACGTCCCGTGCGTTCGCGGTCGCCGACCACCAGGTCGCCCACGTGTACGTGAAGGACCCGGCCGACCTGCCGCGGGTCCGTGACGTGGTGGGGGAGCTGTCCGGCGTGGCCGAGGTGCTCGACGCGCGCGGCAAGGCCGCGTACGACGTCGACCACGAGCGGGCCGGCGAGCTCGTGCTCGTCGCGGACCCCGACGCGTGGTTCACCTACTACTACTGGCTGGACGACGACCGGGCCCCCGACTTCGCCCGGACGGTCGAGATCCACCGCAAGCCCGGCTACGACCCGGCCGAGCTGTTCTTCGACCCGTCCGACCGGCTCGCGAAGGCCCGCGCGGCCTCCGCGCTCGCCCGAAAGAAGCTCGGCCTCCGCTACACGATGCGGGTCGTGCCGCTCGACCCGACGTGCGTACGGGGCAGCCACGGCCGGCTGCCCGAGCGTGACGCGGACGGCCCGATGCTGCTGTGCTCCGACGCCGCGGTGGCGCGCGAGCGCTTCGCCGCGACCGACGTGAAGGACCTGCTGCTGCGGCTCGCGGGCCTGCAGCCGCACGCCGACGTCTCCCGATGACCACACGAGAGGACCTGCCATGCCACGCCCCGTGACACTCTTCACCGGCCAGTGGGCCGACCTGTCGTTCGAGGAGGTCGCCCGGCTCGCGTCGGACTGGGGGTACGACGGGCTCGAGATCGCCTGCTGGGGCGACCACTTCGAGGTCGACAAGGCCCTGGCGGACGACGGCTACGTCGCGGCCAAGCGCGAGACGCTCGAGAAGTACGGCCTCAACTCCTGGATCCTGTCCAACCACCTCGTCGGGCAGGCCGTCTGCGACGACCCGATCGACCAGCGGCACCAGGCGATCCTCCCGGCCCGCATCTGGGGCGACGGCGAGCCCGAGGGCGTACGGCGGCGTGCGGCCGAGGAGATGAAGGACACCGCCCGTGCCGCCCGCGCGTTCGGCGTCGACACCGTCGTCGGCTTCACCGGGTCGAGCATCTGGCACACGTTCGCCCTGTTCCCGCCCACACCCGCGTCGATGATCGACCGCGGGTACCAGGACTTCGCGGACCGGTGGAACCCCATCCTCGACGTGTTCGACGAAGTCGGCGTGCGCTTCGCCCACGAGGTGCACCCGACCGAGATCGCGTACGACTACTGGACGACGCAGCGCGCGCTCGAGGCCGTGGGGCACCGTCCCGCGTTCGGGCTCAACTTCGACCCGAGCCACTTCGTCTGGCAGGACCTCGACCCGGTCGGGTTCCTCTACGACTTCCGCGACCGCATCTACCACGTCGACTGCAAGGAGGCGAAGAAGCAGCTCAACGGGCGCAACGGTCGCCTCGGCTCCCACCTGCCCTGGGGCGACCCGCGCCGCGGCTGGGAGTTCGTGTCCACCGGCCACGGGGACGTCCCGTGGGAGGACGTCTTCCGCATGCTCAACGCGATCGGGTACGACGGCCCGATCTCGGTCGAGTGGGAGGACGCCGGCATGGACCGGCTCCTCGGGGCCCCCGACGCGCTCGCCTTCATCCGCCGCATGGTCGCCATCGAGCCCCCCGCGGCGTCCTTCGACGCAGCCTTCAGCAGCCAGTGATGGTCCCCCTCGTCTTGGACGACACGCCCACCCGCGGCTCGTGCCCGGATGCTCCGTCGACCGACGGCGCGCCCCCGCACGGCTCACCCACGGATACCCCGGGCCCTCGCGGTCCCCAGGAAAGGAGTCCCTCCCATGTGCTATGGCTTTGACGGTGCTGCCGCGCTGCGGCAGTCGGTGGCAGAGCGGGGCGTCGACCGGCGCAGCTTCCTCCGTGGTGCCGTGGGGGCGGCCGCGGTGGGGGCCATCGGTGCGCTCGGTTCGGCGCAGCCCGCCCGTGCGGCGAGCGGGGCGGCGAACCGCGTCCCCGCCGGCCTCATCAGCATCCAGCTCTACACGCTGCGCAGCATCCTCAGCAGCGACTTCGACGGCACGCTGCGCGCGCTCGCCGACATCGGCTACCCGCGGGTCGAGCTCGCCGGATACTACGGGCGGACGGCGTCCGAGCTGCGCACGTTCATGGACTCCATCGGCGTCGAGCCCTCGTCCAGCCACGACGGCATCAGCGGGAACGCCGCCGGGCTGGAGACGAAGATCGAGAACGCGATCACGCTCGGCCAGCGGTTCATCGTCGTCCCGTTCCTCAACTCGACCTCGGCGTCCGACTGGCAGCAGTGGGCCGACCAGATGAACGCGGAGGCCGCGGTCGCCAGGTCTGCCGGGCTCCGGTACGGCTACCACAACCACGCGCACGAGTTCAGCCAGGTGCTCGACAACGGCCAGGTGGCGTGGGAGATCCTCACGAGCAGGCTCGACCCGTCGCTCGTCCACCTCGAGGCGGACCTGTACTGGGTCGTCACGGGCGGCCTGCAGAGCGGGATGGCCACCGAGGCGACGGCGGAGCAGTTCGCGATCGACACGATCCGCTCCGCGCCGCAGCGGGTCCTGCAGTACCACGTGAAGGACCGTGACCCCGGCGTGGACCCGTTCACGAACGCCTTCGCCGACGCCGGCACGGGCTTCATCGACTTCGGGCGGATCTTCGCAGCCAACCCGGTGCTGGAGTACATCGTCGAGAACGACCAGCCCGACGTGACGCCGCTCCAGACCGCTCAGGTGGGCTTCCGGTACCTGCGCACCCTGCGGTTCTGACCGGCCTCGTGCCGCCGGGGAGCCCCCGTGCGGGGGCTCCCCGACGCGCATGACGGCCAGCTGCGTACCTGCCGCATGGTCATGTCCGGACATGGCCCGTCCTGACACTGACCGTCCCGGACATTGACCCCGTGATCGCCTGAGGCGTGGCCCACGCCGAACCGTGCACCGAGACCTTGTCGCGGACTGGTCGGCAAGTGTCGACAGGTACGCCCCCGCTGTCAGTAGACTCCGACCGACTGGGCCCGGACCCCGCGCAGCCACCGTCAGAGACGATGCCGTGGAGCGGGGGCGTCCGGTGGCCGAACATCCTGCAGGCAGGCTGCGCCGTGAGGCGGGCGCACCGCTGCGCGCGTCGGGCGCGACGGCGGCACCGCCGACTTGGCCCGACGGCGGCCGAGCCCTGTACGTCGAGGACGACCCCGGCAGCGCGCGGTTGATGCAGCGCCTCTTCGCGCTCCGGCCGGGCTGGGAGTTCTGCCACGCCGACAGTGGCGCGTCCGCTCTGCAGTCACTGGACCAGACCGACCCCGACCTGATCCTGCTCGACCTCGGTCTTCCCGACACCCACGGTCTCGTCGTCCTGAACCAGCTCCGCGGCCTTGCCCGTAGGCGCGACTGCCCGGTCTACGTGGTCAGCGCACAGCAGGACCCCGCGATCAAGAGAGCACTGGTGGGCGCCGGAGCCGACGGCTTCTTCGACAAGCCGGTCGCGGTCCAGGCCGTCCTCGACCTGCTGGACCTGCTCGCCGGCAATCGTCGGGAGCAGCAGGCCTGAACGCGGGGGGGACGGCGGCGGAGCCGAAGGAACGGGTCAAAGGGTCGCCAACCAGGCAACCTGCAGGAGTCGTGCGGTAACGGGAGAACGGCCTCGGTCGCGTCACCCGCCGGGGCGAGGTGCCAGTCCTCGCTCGTCCTCCCGTGTTCACACAGGGTGGTTGAATGCGTACAGGGTCGGGGGCGGCTGACGGCGAGCCGGACCCGATACGACCCCGGGGAGGTCGGCCACGGTGAGCGAACAGGATGTGGCGCACGAGCGAAGCGAGCGACGATGCGCGTCCTAGTCGCCGTGCTCGCCCTGATCGTGGCGGCGCAGTACGCCGTGATCGCGGTCGCGGTCGTCCCGCGGCTCGCGCGACTGGCCGAGCAGTCCAACCGCCTCATCACGATCGCCAAGTGGGGGGCGGCCGCGTTCTTCGTGGGCTGCGGGCTGACCCACGTCGGCATCGCCGTCCACATCCTCACCGAGCCGCCGCTGCACGGCGACGCGCACCTCACGTTCGAGCACGTCATCCCTCACCTCGCGCAGGTCATCGGCGGGCTGACCTTCATCGTCCTCGCGTCGCGGAGCCTCGACCTGCGGCTGGCCCCCAAGGACGTGGCGAACCGTCTACGCGAGCTCGAGACCGGGTTCCGCTCGTTCGTCCAGCACTCGCCGGCCGCGATCTACATCAAGGACCGGGAGGGACGCTTCGTCCTCGGCAACGGCTACCTCGCCCAGCAGTACGCGACCACGACCGAGGAACTCCTCGGCAAGACCGACGCGGACTTCGTCTCGGAGGAGACAGCCGCGGAGGAGCGCACGGCGGACACCGAGGTGTTGACCACCGGCGAAGTGGTGGAGCGCGAGGAGACGCGACCGACCCTGGACGGAGGGGTCCGCGCGTACCACGCGGTGCGGTTCCCGATCCTCGACGCAGCCGGGGAGGTCTCCGGCGTCGGCGGGATCTCCAGCGATGTGACCGAGCGGCGACGGGCAGCCGAACTGCAGGCAGCCGACCAGGCCAAGAACGAGTTCCTCTCGAATGTGAGCCACGAGCTCCGGACCCCGTTGACGGCGATCATCGGCTTCGGCCAGCTGCTCGAGCTCGAGGACCTCGAGGAGGGCCACCGCGAGGCGGTCGAGCACATCCTGCGCGGGGGGCGGCACCTGCTCGAGCTCATCAACGGCGTACTCGACCTGGCCCGCATGGAGAGCGGTGACATCAACCTGTCCCTCGAGCCGCTGGACCTGCCCGGCCTGGTGCGCGACCTCACCGAGCTGCTGGGTCCGATGGCCTCGGAGAACGGCCTCACGGTCCGGCTGCCCCACGAGGGTGTCCGCGGCGCGTACGTGATGGCGGACCGGAAGAGGCTCGGCCAGGTCGTACTCAACCTGCTCTCCAACGCGATCAAGTACAACCGGCCCGGGGGCAGCATCACCGTGACCTGGGAGGACGCCGGAGACGACCGGGTGGCGCTCCACGTCACCGACACCGGACGGGGCATCCCCCGCGCGAGGTGGGAGGAGGTCTTCGCTCCCTTCGACCGCCTCGGAGCCGAGGCGACGGATGTGCAGGGCACCGGGATCGGGCTCGCCATCTCCCGCAAGCTGACGGACGCGATGGGTGGCCAGCTCACCTTCCGGTCGACCGAGGGCGAGGGCAGCACGTTCACCGTCGTGCTCCCCGTGGGCATACCGACCCAAAGGCAGGCACCGACGGACGGCGGCCGAGAGGCCACACGACCGAGCGCGGGGCGGGCATGACCCTCCTCTCTGGCCCAGTCCCAGCCGTCCCGACACGCCCTGAGTTCTTTTGACGGATTTGGGTTTGTGGGTAGGGTTTCGCCGTTCAGAGGCGGGGGCACGCTTCCCTCCACGGGGCGAGTACGCCACCGCCGGCCGTTCCGGGGGCGGGGCTCGGGGATCTCGGGGAGAAGGAGATCCGACGGCGTGGCGACCTGCCCAAGGGCCTCTCGGCCCTCTCGCGTCCTGCTCGTCGCCGCCTGCGCGGCGGCGATGTCGACAGCGCTCGTCCTCTCGGCGACGTCGAGCCTGGCCGACCCGCAGCGCAGCCTCGCCGCGGTCAAGGACCGGGTGGCCGAGCTCCAGCACAAGGCCGAGGTGGCCACGGAGGAGTACAACACCGCCCGGGTCAAGCGTGAGGGCGTCGAGCTGCGCCTGCGTACGCTGCGATCTCGGGTGGACGCCAAGCAGGGCGACGTCGCAGACCTGCAGGACCAGCTCGGGGGAATGGCGGTCGCCACGTACCGCAGCGGCGGTTTCGGCAACGAGATGCGGCTGATCTTCTCGGACAACCCCCGGGAGTTCATCGAGTCGGCGACCGCGCTGCAGGAGGTCTCCCGCCGGCAGGCCGCGCTCTTGCGGAAGGTCGAGCACGCGAGGCAAGCGCTGGCCGCCGACCAGCGGCTGCTCGTCGCCCGCGAGGCGGAGCTCGCCAAGATCGACCGCACCTTGAAGGCCCGCAAGGCCGAGGTGAACACGCGGCTGGGCAAGGCGAAGGACCTGCTCGACTCCCTGGAGGCCGAGCAGCGCGAGCGTCTCGAAGCGCAGCGCCGGGAGGCGGCCGCCCGAGCCGCCCAGGAGGCCCGGGCCGACCGGTCCACACGGTCGTCCGGCACCGGCGGGTCGACCGCCGCGTCCGGTGCGGCCG
>JBOGEN010000192.1:0-23913 GCA_050743265.1 Actinomycetes bacterium | reverse complement strand
GGCCTGACGCACGCCCGATCCCTGACCCGTCAAGATGGCGTCCATGCGTGGAGTGGTCGTGGTGACGGGTGGGGGACGCGGGATCGGCGCGGCGACCGCCCGCTTGGCGGCCGAGCGCGGGTACGCGGTCTGCGTCGGCTACGCCCGCCACGCCGAGGCCGCGAGGGAGGTCGTCGCCGACTGCCAGGCGGCCGGAGGGCAGGCGTGCGCGGTGCCGGGCGACGTGGCGGTCGAGTCGGACGTGGTGCGGCTGTTCACCGAGGCCGAGCAGCGCCTCGGCCCCGTGACGGCGCTGGTGAACAACGCGGGCGTCGTCGACCGGCAGGCGCGCGTGTCCGAGATGAGCGCGGCACGCCTGGAGCGCATGTTCGCCGTCAACGTCACCGGGGCCTTCCTCTGCGCGCGCGAGGCGGTGCGGCGGATGTCCCCGGGCGCGGGCGGCTCGGGCGGCGCGATCGTCAACGTGTCCTCCCGCGCTGCCGTGCTCGGGTCGCCCGCGGAGTACGTGGACTACGCCGCGTCCAAGGCCGCCGTCGACACGATGACGGTGGGGCTGGCCCGTGAGGTGGCCACCGAGGGCATCCGCGTCAACGCCGTACGGCCGGGGCTCATCGAGACCGACATCCACGCGAGCGGCGGGCAGCCCGGCCGCCTGGACCGGCTCGCGCCGTCCGTCCCGATGAAGCGCAGCGGTACGCCCGAGGAGGTGGCCCGCACGATCCTGTGGCTCCTCTCGGACGAGGCCTCCTACGTCACGGGGGCGCTCCTCGACGTCGGCGGCGGCCGCTGAGACAGGCGGGCCGTCTCCTACGTCCCGACCGCACCGTCCAGGCGCTGGCGCAGCAGGTCGGCGTGCCCGTTGTGGCGTGCGTACTCCTCGACCATGTGCACGAGGATCCAGCGCAGCGAGATCGTGGGCCCTTTGCGGTGGCCGGCGACGTCGAGCGACGGGGTGGCGGCCAGGATGCCGCGCGCGTGCTCGCACTCCGTCTCCCAGGCGGCGAAGGCCTCGGCCACGTCCGCGGCGTCCACGTCGTCGAAGTCACCGTCAGGGTTGTCGTCGTCGTACGTGAGTGGTGGGGCGTCCTCGCCCGCGAGGGTGCGGCGGAACCACGACCGCTCCACCTCGCCCATGTGCCGGACGAGGCCGAGCAGCGACAGTGTCGACGGGGGCACCGCCCGTTCGCGCAGCTGGTCGTCGTCGAGCCCTGCGCACTTGCGGGCAAGGGTCGCGCGGTGGAACTCGAGCCAGCTCTCGAGCATCGTGCGCTCGTCCGCGGCGAACGGCGGACTCGTCCGGTCCGGGGCAGGTCGTGTCGTCATGAGGGCATCTTGCCTCGCGCGGACGTCCGCGCTCACCTCGCCGACGACTCAGTGGCCAGCCCGGCCGCCGCACGGACCGCCTCCTGTCGGGTCGACACGCCCAGCTTCATCAGCACCGCGGACACGTGGTGGTCCACCGTGCGCGTCGAGAGCACGAGGCGCTGGGCGATCTCGGTGTTGGTGAGCCCCTCGGCCAGCAGGCCGAGGACATCGAGCTGTCGCTCGGTCAGGCCGGCCGGGTTCGCCCGGGTGGCCGGCAGCGGTCCGCGCGGGAGTCGCGTCACGCCCATGCCCTTGAGCCGCCGACGGACCAGGGTGGCGGCGGCGGTCGCGCCCAGCCCGTCGAGCAGGGCCAGACCGTCGAGTGCGGCCACCGGGTCGTCGGACTCGGCCAGCTCGAGCGCCCGTTCATAGGGGTCCCCCCGCACCTGCCAGGCGGCGGCAGCTGCCGCCGTGTCGCCGGCGAGCCCGGCCGCGTACTCCTCGGGACAGCCCGCGAACGGCCCGACCTCGCGTCCGGTGCGTGCGAGGTAGCGCAGCAGCTCGCCCCGGTACCGCTCGGCCCCGCGGACCGCCGTCCGTGTGAGCAGGACGTCCACCTGGGGTTGCGCGACCTCCGGCTGACCGGTCAGCCAGGCCCACTCGAGGCGGGCGATGCCGGCCGGGGCCAGCGCCTGCAACGCGTCGGCGTCCAGCGCCACCGCCCACGCGCGGTCGAGCAGGCGCGCGGCCGTGTGGTCGCCGCGGCGGGCCAGGATGCGCCCCAGGACGGGCAGAGTGAGCCGCCCCAGCACGCCGGGCTGGTCCACAGCGTGCACCATCTCGCGGAGCCGGTCCTCGGCACGGTCCCAGTCGCCGCGGGCCGCCTCCACCATCGCGAGGTGGGCGGTGAGCCCGTACGTGTGCGAGGAGAAGTCGTGCTCGCGGGTGAAGGCGAGCCCCTCGGCGACGCAGCGCTCCAGCTCGTCGAACCGGCCCAGCCGTTGCAGGCTCTCCGCGATGTTCGTCCAGGCCCGGGCGACGTACTCGTGGTGGTCGAGCACCTGCGCCAGGGTGAGGCTCGCCCGCAGGTCGTCCAGGCCGGACGGGTTGCCCAGGTCGACCTGCGCGCAGCCGAGGTAGTTGAGGCACAGCGCGACGAGCTCCTTGCGGCCGGCCTGCTCGGCCAGGTCGATGGCCCGGCGCAGCTCGACGAGCGCGTGCTCGGAGCGCTCGGTGAGCGTGAGGATCGCCCCGTGGTACGTGTGCGCGTACGCCCGTACGGCGACGTCCTCGGTCGCGTCGGCCACCCCGACCGCACGGGCCACCGCCTCGGCCGCCTCCACAGGACGGTTCGCCATGTAGAGGTTGCGCGACAGGGTCACCAGGGCGTTGGCGAACGGGACGGGGGAGTCCAGCTGCTCCCAGCAGGCCACCGCGCTCCGGGCGGCGTCCACGGCGGAGTCGAACCGGTGGGCGTTGTAGAGCTCCCACGCGTACTCGTCCAGGACGTGCGCGTGCTCGGTGTCGGTGAGCAGCTGCGGGTGCGTGAGGACGAGCCCGAGGTGGGCGAGGGCCTCCCGGTGCGAGCCCGCGTCCGCGGCCTCGCGTGCGGCGTGCCGGGCGTATGCGACGACGGTCGCGGTGTCCCCGGCCTGGACGGCGTGGTGGACGATGCGGGTCGGGTCGGCGTCCTCCTGGGCGCGGAGCGCGTCCACCACCGCACGGTTGAGAGCGATGCGGCGTGTCCGCGGAAGGCTGAGCTCGATCGCCCGGCGCGCCAGCTCGTGCCGGAACGCCAGCGCGCCTCCGTCCAGGTGGACGATGCCGCGCTCCTCCGCCTCCTCCAGCGCCCCGAGCCCGCCCAGGTCGTCCAGCAGCGTCTCGGCCAGCGGCAGCGGCACCTGGGTGGGGACGACGGCCAGGTGCTCCAGCGCGGCCTGGGCGTCGGCGTCCAGCCCGTGCGCGCGGGCGAGCACGGCGTCGACGACAGTCGCCGGGACGTGCTCCTCGGGCGCGGCCAGTGCCTCGCTGACGAAGAACGGGTTGCCGCCGGTGACCTCGTAGAGCGTGGCGCCGTCCAGCCCGCTGCCCTCGGCGAGGGTGGTGACCGTGGCCCTGGTGAGCGGGCGCAGCGCCAGGCGCCGCGTACCGGGCCCGCCGAGCGCCCCGAGCACGCGCAGCAGCGGGTGACCCCGTTCGACCTCCTCGTCCCGGTACGTGAGGACGACCACGGCACGCAGCCCGTCCAGGCGGCGGGCGAGCAGCCGCAGCACGTCGAGCGTGGCGTCGTCCGCCCAGTGCACGTCCTCGACGAGCAGCAAGGTGGGGTGGGTGGCCTCCTCCATCTCGTGGAGCAGCGCGGCGAGCACGGCCTCCCGGTCGCCGGTCGCGCTGGCCAGGGCCAGCGGCCCGTCCTGCCCGGCCGCGAGCCCCATGTCTCGGAGCGGCCCGAGCGCACGAGGGGTCATCAGGTCGTCGCACGCCCCGGTGAGCACGTGGGCCAGGTCGCGAGCCATCGCCAGGTACGTGCGGACGAGCGTCGTCTTGCCGATGCCGGCCTCTCCGCACACGAGGACGGCCCGGCCGCGTCCCTGCCGGGCGTCCTCGAGTGCGGTGACCAGTGCCTGCGTCTCCCCCGTGCGCTCGAGGAGGGTCGTCACCCCCGTGAGTGTGGTCCCGCGGGGCCGCCGGGTCCACCCCGTCCACGTCACCCGACGAGGGACGCCCGGGCGCAGGGTCCGACCTGGGCGTGGTCGCCGGGACGTGTCCGCGCGAGGTGGCAGGCTCGCCAGCAGGCCAGCCGATCGACCAGGTGGCGGGAGCGTCCGGCCCGGCCCGCCCAGCAGCCGACCACCGCCAGGAGACGACACCGAGCCCGGGCGCCACGACGGCGCGCGCTGCCCATATCTCGCTCACGGCCCGCCCATGCGGCACGCTGTGGACCGAGGACCAGCACGAGACCGAACCAGCGGGAGACCGGGAGGACCAGCATGGCCGAGCGCGAGCAGCCGCCGGAGCCCTCGACGACGCCGCTCCCGGAACCCACCTCGCCCGAGCCCGCCTCCGGGGAGCCCGCTGCGGGGCAGCCCCACGCCGGGGAGCCCGCCCCGGCGGCGACCACCGCGGAGCAACAGGCCGACACACGCGAGGACGGCCTCGGGCGCACCCGGACGAGCGCGGCGTGGACGTGGTCCGTGGTGGCGATGGTCGTCCTGCTCCTGCTGCTGATCTTCATCCTGCAGAACGGCAAGGACGTGCAGGTGTCCTACCTCGGCATGAGCGGCGAGCTCCCGCTCGGAGTGGCGCTGCTGTTCGCGGCGCTGGGCGGGGGGCTGCTCGTCGTGCTCGTCGGGACGGCCCGCATCCTCCAGCTGCGCCGGGTGGCCCGGCGCAGCCGCCGGCGGGACCGCGACGCCTGAGCCATCCTCACCCGAAGGTCCCACCGCAGGGGGCGTCACAGCAGGAGCGTCGAGACGGCGTGGATGGCGAGCCCCGCGAGCGCGCCGACCACGGTGCCGTTGATGCGGATGAACTGCAGGTCCCGGCCGACGTGAAGCTCGATCTTGCGGGAGGTCTCCTCCGCGTCCCACCGGTTGACGGTCTCGGTGATGACCGTGGTCAGCTCGTCCCGGTAGCGGGTCACGACGTGTGTGACCCCGTCCTCGATCCAGCCGTCCACCTTGCGACGCAGCGAGGGGTCCTCGACGACCCGCGCGCCGAGGGCGGCGATCCCACCCGTCACCCGGCGGCGCAGCTCGCTCTGCGGGTCGTCCACGGCCTCGAGCAGCAGCCGCCGCGCGGTCGCCCCGAGCGCCTGGACGGCCTCGCGGATGCGTGGGTGCGCCATGATCCGGCGTTTGACCTCCTCGGCCCGCGCGATGGTCACCGGGTCGTCGCGCAGGTCCTTGGCCAGGTCGCGCAGGTACGAGTCGAGGGCGCGGCGTACGCGGTGGTCAGCGTCGACGCGGACCTCCTGCAGGAAGCGCACCACTTCGGCGTGGACGCGGTGGGCGACCCGGATGTCGACGAACCGCGGCGACCACGTGGGCGCCTGGGCGAGCACGACCCGCTCCACCACGGCCCGGTTCTCCATCAGCCAGATGTGTGCCTCGTCCAGCGCGATGTCGACGAGGCGGTGGTGAGCGCCGTCGGCGACGACCTCCTCGAGGATGCGCCCGGCAGGGGGCCCGACCGGCCACTCCGCGAACCGGCGTAGCACGGTCTCCTCGAGCACCCGGACGACGTCGTCGTCGTCGAGCACGACCAGCGCCGCGCGGACGGCGGTGCCCAGCTCGCCGGTGACCCGCTCGGCGTGGGCCGGGTCGGACAGCCACCCGCCGATCCGCCCGGCCAGGTCGGTACGCCGCAGCCGGTCTCGGACGACGGGCTCGGACAGGAAGTTCTCCCCGACGAACATCTGGAGGTTCGCCGCCAGGGCGTCCTTGCGTGTCGGGATGATCGCCGTGTGCGGGATCGGCAGCCGCAGCGGCCGGCGGAACAGGGCGGTGACCGCGAACCAGTCCGCGAGCGCCCCGACCATGCCCGCCTCGGCCGCGGCGTTCACATAGCCGACCCAGCCGGGCGCCCCTGACGCCTGCCAGCGCCACGTCACCACGTACAGCAGGGCCGCAGCCACGAGCAGCCCGCCGGCCACCGCCTTCATCCGGCGCAGGCCCGCCCGCTGCCGCTGCTCGGTCTGCGTCACGTCGGCCATGACCCGACTATCCCCGAGGACGCGCCCGGGCACGCGGTGTGTTCACCGGGGAAACGGGCCATCGACACGCGGCCGTGATCCGCTGGTGAGCGGACATCGCTCCCTATTCTTGACAACTCGATGGCACATCGTTCGGGGGCTCGATGGCCACATCGCTCGGGGGAGCCGTTATTCCTGCACCACGGACGGCGGACGCGCGCGTCCGTACGTCCGGGGTTGGGGCGACGCCCGAGCGGGGTGGCCTCGGCGGGTCGGGCTTCAGGCCGGACGTGGAGGGTCTGCGGGCCGTGGCGGTCGGGGCGGTACTGCTCTTCCACGCCGGCGTCCCGTTCGCGCCGGGCGGATTCGTCGGCGTGGACGTGTTCTTCGTCATCTCCGGCTTCCTCATCACAGGCCTGCTGGTGGGCGAGCTGTCGGCCACCGGCACGGCGTCGCTGCCGCGGTTCTACGCGCGTCGGGCGAAGCGGCTGCTGCCGATGGCGGCCGTGGTGCTGGCCTCGGTGGCCGCCCTTTCGTGGCTTCTGCAGGCGCCCGTGCGGCGGATGGAAGTGGCCGGGGACGTGGTCGCGTCCGCCCTCTACGTCGTGAACTGGCGGCTGTCGGAGCGGGCGGTGGACTACTTCGGCCACGGCGGGCCGGACAGCCCCGTCCAGCACTTCTGGTCGCTCGCGGTGGAGGAGCAGTTCTACCTCGCCTGGCCGGCGCTGCTGCTGGTCGTGTCCTGGGGTTGGCGGCGCCGCGGGGGCGACCTGCGGGGGGTCCTGCTGCGGACGATGGCCGTGGTCGGGGGTGGGTCGCTGGCGTACTGCCTGTACCAGACCTACCTGGGCACGGAGGACACCTACTTCTCCACGGTCACCCGGGGGTGGGAGCTGGCGCTCGGCGGCGGGCTCGCGCTGGTGCTGACCACGAGGCGCCGCTTGCCGTCACCGCTGGCAGCCGTGTTCGCGTGGGGCGGGCTCGCCGCGATCGGGTACGCCGTGGTGCGTTTCGACACGACCACGGAGTTCCCCGGGGTGGCGGCGCTGGTGCCCACGCTGGGCGTGGCCGCGGTCATCACCGCCGGCGCCTCCTGTCTGGACCACGGCGCCGGACGGCTGCTCACCAGCGCGCCGATGCGGCATCTCGGGCGTGTCTCGTACGCCTGGTACCTGTGGCACTGGCCGGTGCTCGTCTTCGCCGCGGAGGTGCTCGGCGACCTGTCCGCCCTCGAGGGGCTGCTGTTCGCGGCGGCGTCCTGGGTGCCCGCCGTCCTCACCCACCATCTCGTCGAGCAGCCCTTCCGGAGGTCCGCCCTGCTCTCCCGCAACGTACGCCGGGCCCTGCAGGTCGGGCTGGCCTGCACGCTGACCGCCGCGCTGGCCGGCGGCTGCCTGCACTGGTCGACCCCGCAGGTGCGCGAGGCGCTCCAGAGCCAGGTCCGCGGAGCGGAGGCCGCCCGCGTGACCACCGCGGACGACCCGCACCAGAAGTCGGCCGACATGATCCGGCCGGTGCCCTCCAAGGCGGGTGACGACCTGCCGCGCATGGCCGAGGACGGGTGCCTCGTGCCGGCGGACGGCACCGAGTCGCCGACGTGTGTCTACGGGGACGCCACCTCGGACACGACCGTGGTCATGTTCGGCGACTCACACATGATGCAGTACTTCCCGGCGCTGGAGGGGATCGCGCAGGAGCGCGGCTGGCGGCTCGTGGGCCTCACCAAGGCGGCCTGCCCGGCGGCCGACGTGAGGACGTACAACGACTACATCAAGCGCGAGTACACCGAGTGCCCCGAGTGGCGCGAGAACACGGTGCGCCGCATCGTCACGCAGGAGCACCCGGACCTCGTCGTCACCAGCGGGCTGGACCGGTACTCGGTCATCGTGAGCGGGCGGCGGCTCGACCGTACGACGAGCGCGACGTACCTCGAGGACGGCTACGTGCGGACGCTGCGGCACCTGCGTGAGGCCACCGGGGCGAGGATCGCCGTCATCCGCGACAGCCCGCGCCGCATGGATGTCCCCGCCTGCGTCTCCGAGCACCTCGAGGACCTCGACACCTGCGCCAAGCCGCGCGGCGAGGTGCTCCGCCACAGCCCGGTCACCGTCCGGGCGGCCGACCGGATCGAGGGCGCCCAGGTGATCGATCCCACGCCCCTGATGTGCCCGGACGGCGTCTGCCCCGCCGTGATGGGCAACGCGCTGGTCTACCGGGACGACGGGCACCTCTCGGCGACCTACGTGGCGACCCTGACCCCGTGGCTGGACGAGCAGCTGCCGCACCTCTCCACCAGCACGAACGTGGGGTGAGGGGACGGTCACCGTGGGGCATTCGGCGTGGTCACAGCGAGTGAGCACGGCCCTCGTCGGGGGTGGGGCCCTCAGGGCATGACTGTCCCTTTGCTAACTTCGTGACGGACATGCACGGCGATACGGGCACCGACAGCACGGCCGCACCCCCTGAGGCGGTGGGCTCTGCGTCGGGACTCCGCCTCGACGCCCCGCGCGTGGAGGACGGCGCCGACCTGTGGCGCATCGCCCGCGACAGCGCCTCGCTCGACCTCAACTCGTCCTACAGCTACCTGCTGTGGTGCCGCGACTTCGCCGCCACGTCGGTGATCGCGCGCGTGGACGGACACGCGAGCGGGTACGTGACGGGATACCGACGGCCACGTGCCACCGACACGCTCGTGGTCTGGCAGGTGGCCGTGGACGTCGCACAGCGTGGGAAGGGGCTCGCGCGCCGCATGATCGACCACCTGGTCGACCGGGTCGTCCCGGAGGGCGTGCGCTACCTCGAGGCGACGGTCACACCGGACAACGTCGCGTCCACGCGGCTCTTCACCGCCTTCGCTGAGGGCAGGGGAGCCGGGCTGCACCAGGGCGTCCTGTTCGAGGCCGGGCACTTCCCGGACGGCCACGAGGCCGAGGTGCTGCTGCGGATCGGCCCCTTCGCGCAAGGGGTCGCATCCCCCTAGACATGCAGCCGCGCCATCGGTGCAGGACGACCTCCGAGCACGGCGTGGGCGGCGGCCATGACAGAGAAACGTCCGAATCGAACGAGGAAGAGGACGCGTGAACATCTTCGAAGCGCTGGAGTCCGAGGTTCGCAGCTACTCCCGGGGCTGGCCGACGACGTTCGACCGGGCCCAGGGCAGCTACCTGTACGACACCTCGGGGACGCCCTACCTGGACTTCTTCGCCGGGGCCGGGGCCCTGAACTACGGGCACAACCACCCGGTCCTGAAACAGGCCCTGCTCGATTACCTGCAGCGGGACGGCGTGACGCACGCCCTCGACATGCAGACCGAGGCGAAACGGGAGTTCCTCGAGCGCTTCCGCGACGTCGTGCTCGGGCCGAGGGGGCTGGACTACAAGGTCATGTTCCCCGGCCCGACGGGCACGAACTCGGTGGAGAGCGCGCTCAAGCTCGCCAGGAAGATCACCGGACGCGAGTCGGTCGTCAGCTTCACCAACGCCTTCCACGGCATGACGCTCGGCTCGCTCGCGGTCACCGGCAACGCGATGAAGCGCAGCGGTGCGGGCGTGCCCCTGCCCCACACCGTGCGCATGCCGTACGACTCCTACCTCGACGGGCAGGTGCCGGACTTCCTCTGGCTGAACACCCTTCTCGAGGACTCGGGCTCCGGGGTCGGCACGCCGGCCGCCGTGATCGTCGAGACCGTCCAGGGTGAGGGTGGCCTCTACCCGGCGTCCCCGGAGTGGCTGCGGGGCCTGGACGAGGTGTGCAAGCGCCACGACGTCCTGCTCATCGTGGACGACGTCCAGATGGGCTGCGGGCGTACCGGGCCGTTCTTCAGCTTCGAGCAGGCAGGCATCACCCCGGACATCGTGTGCCTGTCCAAGTCCATCGGCGGGTACGGCCTGCCGCTGGCGCTCACGCTGATGCGTCCCGAGCTCGACGTCTGGGAGCCGGGCGAGCACAACGGCACGTTCCGCGGCAACAACCCCGCCTTCGTCACGGCCACCGCCGCGCTCGACTTCTGGACCGACGACACGCTGGAGAAGGACGTCCTGCGCAAGGGCGACCTGGTGAAGTCGGCGCTGAGCTCGGTCGTCGCGGAGTCCGCGTCCGCCGAGGTCCGCGGGCGTGGGCTCGCCTGGGGCATCGCGTTCGAGGACACCGACCTCGGCGACCAGGTCTGCGCGGCCGCGTTCGAGCGTGGTCTGCTGGTCGAGACGTCCGGCCCGGAGAGCGAGGTCGTGAAGACGCTGCCCGCGCTCACCATCCCCGACGAGGACCTGACCCGCGGGCTCGACCTGCTGACCGACGCCGTCCGGTCCGTGCTGAGCACCCGCGCGGGCTCGGCCGCCTGAGGCGAGGAGGAGACCGCATGATCGTTCGTTCACTGGCTGACATCTCGGGCACCGAGCGTGACGTCGAGGCGCCCACGTGGCGCAGCCGGCGTTTCGTCCTGGCTCAGGAGAAGGTCGGCTTCTCCCTGCACGACACCGTCCTGTACGCCGGTACGTCGACCGCGATGTGGTACGCGAACCACATCGAGGCCGTGTACTGCGTCGAGGGTGAGGGTGAGCTCGTCGACGACGAGACCGGCACCGTGTACCCCATCGCCCCCGGCACGATGTACCTGCTCGACGGGCACGAGCACCACACGCTGACCGCGCGGACCGACCTGCGCATGGTGTGCGTGTTCAACCCGCCCTGTACCGGCCGCGAGGTGCACGACGAGAACGGGGTGTACCCGCTGATCGTCGAGGACGACGAGCCGAAGGAGGTTCCCGCATGACCGCACAGATGGACCGCGTCGCCGACGCCTACCCCACCCGCTCCGCTCCGGAGCCGTCCTTCATCCCGCGCGCGGAGCCGGGTGTCTGGGGGTCCGCGGACGACGGCCCGCTTGATGCCGACACGCTCGCCGGGTTCGAAGCCGACGGCTTCCTCACCGTGGACGAGCTGATCACGCCCAGCGAGCTGGAGACGTGCCGGAACGAGCTGCGTCGCCTGTCCTCGGACGAGGCGCTCAAGGCCGACTCGCGGACGGTCGTCGAGCCCAACTCGAACGAGGTGCGCTCGATCTTCGAGGTGCACAAGATCAGCGAGGTGTTCTCCGCGCTGGTGAACGACCCGCGGGTCGCGGACCGTGCCCGCCAGCTCCTCGGCTCCGACGTGTACGTGCACCAGAGCCGGGTCAACTACAAGCCCGGCTTCAAGGGCAAGGACTTCTACTGGCACTCCGACTTCGAGACGTGGCACGCCGAGGACGGCATGCCCCGGATGCGCGCGGTGAGCATCTCGATCGCGCTCACCGAGAACCACGTCCACAACGGCGGCCTCATGATCATGCCCGGATCGCACAAGACGTTCGTGTCCTGCGTGGGGGAGACCCCGGCGGACCACTACAAGGAGTCGCTGAAGAACCAGGAGATCGGCACGCCCGACCCGGACAGCCTCACGAAGCTGGCGCACGAGCACGGCATCAAGCTGTTCACGGGCAAGGCCGCGTCGGCGACGATGTTCGACTGCAACTGCATGCACGGGTCGAACGGCAACATCACGCCGTTCCCGCGGTCGAACGTGTTCGTCGTGTTCAACAGCGTGGAGAACACGATGGTGGAGCCGTTCGCCGCGCCCTCGCGGCGTCCCGCCTTCATCGCTGCACGGGACTTCACCCCCGTCCCGCGCTGACCGCACGCGGTCCCGTCCAGCGGCCCGGCCCTTCGTCCGAGGGGGCCGGGCCGCCGTACTGTGGCGGTCGGCTCGGCGGCGTGTGCGGTGGGCCCGCCGCTACCATGAACGTTTTCGCCGCGCGTCCGGTGCGTGCGAGCAGGAGGTGCCGTGGCCGAGGAGCCGCCCGAGGGCCTGAACGACAGGCCGATCTTCGTCGTCGGGTGCCCCCGGTCGGGTACGACGCTGCTGCAGGTCATGCTGCACGCGCACCCGCGGATCGCGATCCCGCCGGAGACTCGGTTCGTCGTGCACGCGTACCGGGAGCGGCAGCGCTTCGGCGACCTCACCGTGGAGTCCAACCGCCGCGAGCTGGCCCGCTGGCTCACCGAGCGGCGTGAGGGCAAGTTCCGCGTGCTCAAGCTGGACGCGGACGAGGTGGCCGACCAGATCATGGCGGGGCCGCCCACCCTCGGCTCCGCGGTGGGCATCGTGCTGCGGGCGTACGCGAACCGGTTCGGCAAGCCCCGCTGGGGCGACAAGCGTCCCGGCTACTGGCAGGACGTGGACGTCCTGCTGCGGCTCTTCCCCGACGCGCAGATCGTGCACATCGTGCGCGACGGGCGTGCGTGCGTGGCCTCGCTCAAGCGGATGGCCTGGTGGAACACCGGAGTCGACGGGGGCGTGGCGACCTGGCTGATGGCCCAGGAGAGGGTTCGCAAGGACACGAGGCACCTGTCCGAGGGCTCGTACCACGAGCTGCACTACGAGCACCTCGTCAACGACCCCGAGGCCGAGCTGCGCCGGCTGTGCGGCTTCCTCGGCGAACGCTTCGACGAGGAGATGCTCAAGACGACCGACGTGGCCCGGTACGCGGTGCCGAAGAAGAAGACCCGCGCGCACCACGTCCGGCTCACCGGGGCTGTCGACACGGCTGCCGTCGAGTCGTGGCGCGAGGGTCTCGAGCCGCACGAGATCGGCCTCATGGAGTGGGTGGCCGGGCGCCGGCTGCGCTCCTGCGGCTACCCCCTCTCCGGCGCGGGCACGCGGCCCACCCCCGCCCAGCTGCTCTCGTTCAGCCGCGAGTACGGGCGGCGCCAGATGGCCCTGCACCGGCGGCGTCTCGGTGACGCCCGCCTGCGCCGGCGCGAGGACGCCTCCGTGGCGGCCCAGCTCACCGCCGGCCAGCGCGGGGCCGCGGGCCAGCCCGGCTGAGCCGGCCTCTCGGGGCCTGACCACCTCAAGTCCCGCCAGCGTGCCGCCGAGGGTCAGGAGGAGGCGCCCAGACGCCTCCTCACCTCTGACCGGCGCGGTTCGCCCTGCTCGCGTGCCAGCCGTCCGGGTGAGCCCGACGGCAACCGGCCCCCGGGAGGGCCTCACGGGGGCGAGAGCCGATGCGCCGCGCTGTGTCCGCGTTGGTCGTGGGACTGTCCTTCGTGTCCCTGCTCGTCGCCGCGTCGCCGGCCCACGCCGCCGACTCCGTCCAGGTGACGATCTCCGCCTCTCACGCGACCGTTTTCGGGCCCACCAGGGTGGTGATGAAGGGCCGCGTCCGGCCTGCCCGCCCCGGTAGCCCGGCCCTGCTGCAGCGCCGGTCGAGCTCGTGGCACACGATCGCGCGGACGACGGTCACCCGGACCAGGACCTTCAGGTTCGCGGTGCGGCCCCGGTACGGGACGACGCCGTACCGCGTGATCAGCCCCAAGGCCGCGGGACGGCCGACCGGGGTGTCGCGCACGGTGACCCTCACGAGGCGTCACGACTGCACGGCCACCCCCCGCCCGACGGCACGGGTGCGCGGCTTCTTCACCCGTCCCGGCCGCCCGGCCCCGTCCCCGGTGACGCGTGGCCTGCACGGGACGATCTGCGCGGCGGCGCGCAACTCCACGGTCCGGATCGCGCTCTACTATGTGCACCTGGGCTCCCGGGAGGTGGAGCGCGTCCTCGACGCGCTGCGGTTCGTGCACGCCCGGCGCAACGTCCGGGTCCAGATCGTGCTCGACGAGCGGGTCTACCGCGAGCGCACGGACGGTCCCGCCACGCTGCGGACCCTCCGCAAGTTCGCACAGGTCACCACCTGCTTCCGCGGCTGCCGCGCGACCGACCCCCTGCCCGGGGGTGGCGGCACCAACGAGCTGCAGCACAACAAGTTCCTGCTCGTGAGCAACACGACGTGGCAGCCCGGCGCCGACCCGCTCGTGCTGCAGAGCTCGGCGAACTGGAGCTGGCCACAGCTCGCGGACAGGTACCAGAGTGCCGTCGTGCTCTGGAAGGACGCCACGCTCTACCGCGAGTACGACGCCCGATGGGAGAGCCTGAACACGTGCGGCACGCGCGGCTGCTCGGCGTGGAGCGCGCGGGCCGCCGGGCTCGGCCTCGACCTCGCCCTGTACGGCGTCCACCTGCAGGACGGAGTGTGGGTCGACCCCGCCCTGGGGGAGCGCCGGGGATCGAAGAACCGAGGAACTGCGGTCACGTTCTCGCCGTGGACCGGGCCGGACTTCGTCGCCCGCGAGCTGGACCGCTACACCTGCAGGCCCGGCCACGACGACGTGCGGCTCGCCCAGATGATCGTCTCCCCGTACCGGCCTGAGGTCATCGACTCCCTCGCCGGCCTTCAGGAGCGCGGCTGCGACGTCCGCGTCATCATGGCCGCCCGCAAGGAGGCCCTCTACAAGGCAGGCTCCGCCACCCTGCGCGAGGAGGAGCTGGACGTCGACTGCGCACCGAAGCTGCACGACAAGTTCCTCTTCGTGGACGCGGTCAGGCGAAGCACAGGCGCGCCGGAACACGCGGTGTGGGAGGGCTCGCACAACCTCGCCCAGAGCGCCCTGCGTCTCGGGGACGAGGCGTTGCTCCGGGTGTCGGTCGAGCGCGCCGGCCCGGACTCGCGGGTGGACAACGGCGCCCTGTGGCAGCAGTTCGCGGGGCAGTACCGCTACCTCGCCAAGAGGGTGACCAGGTGCCCGAGAACGACACGACCGTCTCCCGACCCGGAGGAGACCTCCACGCCGGAGCCGACCCCGAGCGAGACGCCCGCACCGGACGAGACACCGGCACCTGACGAGACGCCGACAGTGGAGCCGACCGAGCCTGTCCTGGGCTGAGGGCGCCGGGTTCCGGTGAACCGGAACGGGTGACGTGTCGTCGGGGTGGACCGGCAGGTCCCCGATGCCGATTGTCACCGTCCGACCGCAGGCTGGGGGAGTACGGCATCATCCGGGTGGCGTGATCCGTGCGCCGCCCGCCGGACGTGCAGGCGGCGGACGGGGGCGGTACCGCCGCGGAGGAGGAGGCCGGAATGGGGTTCTACGTCGACCACGTGCTGCCGCGCGTCGTCAACGTCGCCTGTGGGGTGAAGCCAGCACAGAAGCTTCGCCGTCAGGTCTGTGCGGACCTCCACGGGCGGGTGCTGGAGATCGGCTTCGGGTCCGGGCACAACGTGCCCTTCTACCCGCCGGCCGTCACGAGCGTCGACGCGGTCGAGCCCGCCGACCTCGGCTGGAGGCTGGCCTCCAAGCGCGTCGCCGCGTCCCGCGTCCCCGTGCAGCGGGCCGGGCTGGACGCCGCGTCCCTGCCGTTGCCGAGCGACAGCTATGACACGGCCCTGTCCACGTGGACGCTGTGCACCATCCCGGACGTCCTCACCGCGCTGCACGAGGTGAGGCGGGTCCTCAAGCCGGGAGGCACGCTGCACTTCGTCGAGCACGGCCTGGCCCCCGACGAGTCCGTACGGCGGTGGCAGTACCGCCTCGACCCGGTGCAGAAGAGGCTGGCCGGGGGGTGCCACCTCAGCCGACCCATCGTCGACCTGCTCACGGTCGCCGGGTTCACCGTCACGGGGCTCGAGGTGTTCTACGAGGAAGCCGCCCCGAAGGTCCTGGGTGCCCAGTCCCTCGGGACGGCTCACTCGTCGTAGCGCTGCTCGCCCTCGCCTCCTGGCGCGATGCCAGCGGCCCCTCGCGTCCTCAGTCCGCGAGGAGGGCGTCGAGCTTCTCGTAACCTTCGATCACGCCGGAGTCCATCCCGCTGGCCATGATCATGTCGCGGGCCTCCATCGTGTCGACCACCGAGAGGCCGGTGACCCGCGTACGGCCGCCGCCGAGATCCTCGAAGGTCATGGTCTCGAGGCTCACCCCGTCCGGGAAGCCCTCGTACGTGAAGGTCTGCACGAGCCGCTCGTTCGGTCGTACCTCGTGGAACGAGCCGTAGAACGTCGCGATCACCACGCCGTCGCGCAGCGACGCGTAGCGGTAGCTGCCGCCGGTGCTCGCGTCCCAGGACGTGATGTCGGTGGTGATCGACCGCGGGCCGAGCCACTGGGCCACCAGCACGGGGTCGGTCCAGGCCCGGAACACCTTCTCCGGTGGGGCGTCGAAGTCGCGGACGATGCGGATCGTCGGCAGCATGGGGTCGGCTTCGATCCGGGTCTCGTTGGTCGTGGTGGCGCTCATGATGCTGCTCCTTGCTCATCGGTCTTCTGGGTGTCGTCGTCCATGGCCGCGAGGACGGCGTCGAGGCGGCGGAACCGCTCCTCGGCCTGCCTGCGGTACCTCTCGATCCAGGTGGTCATGAGGTCGAACACATCCGCTTCGAGGTGGCACGGCCGGCGCTGGGCGTCCCGGCTGCGGCTCACCAGACCGGCGTCCTCCAGCACCTTGAGGTGCTTGGAGACGGCCTGGACCGAGACGTCGTACGGCGCGGCCAGCTGGCCGACCGTCGCGTCCCCCACCGAGAGCCGGGCCACGATGTCGCGCCGGGTCGGGTCCGCGAGGGCCGCGAACACCGGGGAGAGCCGGTCGTCGGTCACTCCACATCACCTCCGCTGTTCTCAACCGTTTGGTTGACGACGAACGTACGGCGAGGAGGAGGCATTGTCAACCTTCTGGTTGAGAACAGCTCGCGCACTGGGCGTCGCCCGCCCCGTTGCCTCGCGGGCGACGAGCTGGCTCACCGGGAGCTGACCTTCAGACGTACGACCACACCGGTGAGATCGGAATCGGGAGGCAATGGGGGTGTTGGTTCCCATGACGTTGGGTAGCCTCTGCTTGTCGGCCCGAGACCCCGGTCGGCGCATCAGAATGCGCCCGAGCGGAAGTGGTCTGCGTGACCGGCCTCAGCGTGAGCCAGGAGACCACCGCGGGCTGTGCGGTCGTGACACTGACCGGACGGCTCGCGGCGAAGTCCTACGCGCAGGTGCGGACCGCCTTCAACTACGCACTCGCTGAGCTGCCGGACGCCGTGATCTTCGATGTGGACGCTGTGACGCACGCGCACAGGGACACGTCGGACTGGTTCGCGGCCATGGCCGGGCAGGCCGCTCAGTGGCCAGGCATCCCCTGGGTGCTCGCCGGTGCCGACGGCGGGCCCGTGTCACGGCTGGTGCGGCACAACGGAGGCAGCAGCCTGCCCCGCTTCCTGACCGTGGCCGAGGCGCTGGAGGCCATGAGCACGGCTCGGGCGCGCGTCGAGGCGAGATTCGTCCTGCCACCCAAGCCCGAGGCGGTGGGGGCAGCCAGACAGTTCGTCGCGGCCGCCTGTCGGGAGTGGAACGCCACGGCGTACGAGTGGGCGGCGCCGCTGGTGACCAGCGAGCTGGTCACGAACGCTGTCCTGCACACCGGAACGTCCGTTCAGGTCATCTGCTCGTACGGGGACAACGGGTTCAGGCTGGCCGTCCGTGACGGGCTCGGGGAGCCGCCGACGCGGCTCAACCCCACCCCGGACGGGGAGCGGGGGCGGGGTCTGTTCCTCGTGCACCGCTTGGCGAACGGCTGGGGGACCCTGCCGACCTCCGACGGCGGCAAGGTCGTGTGGTGCCTGGTCGCACCGAGCGACGACGCGGACCTGGTCGGCGACACACGCTGAGGTCGTGCCGGCCCGACGGGTGAGCGGCGACGGGCCGGATTCCTACGACTCTGCGGGACCGTCCCTGGTCGAGGTCGGGAGCGGGATCTGGACAGCCCTGTCGACCACGTCGCGAGCCAGGTCGCTGAGCAGGCTCCGGTGGTCGCGGGCGTGGTCACGGAGCAGGGTGAAGGCCTCGTCCATCCCGAGCCCGGACCGCTCGGCGAGCACCCCCTTGGCCTGCTCGATCACCACCCGGCTGTACAGCGCGGTCTGCAGCTGCTCGGCCAGCAGCTCGCGCCGGTCGACCGCCCGTTGCTGAAGCAGCCCGATCGTGGCGACGTCCGCCATGGCCTGCCCCAGACGCATGTCGAAGGGGGAAGCCGGGGCGGGGTTGGCGCTGAACAGGTTGAGAGCGCCGATGACCTCGTTGCGCAGGCGCATCGGGACGGCGCTCACCGCGTGGTACCCGGCCTCGCGGGCCACGCTCGCGAACCGGGGCCAGCGGGAGGAGTCCACCGTCAGGTCGGCCTGCTGGACCGGCACACCGGTGCGGAAGCAGTCGAGGCACGGGCCCTCGTCGCTTTGCAGCTCGAACAGCTCGAGCAGGCGGGCCTGCTCGCTCGAGGCGGCCACCATGCGCAGGTGTCCGAGCTTGTCGGTGACCATGACCCCGGCGGCCTCCGCATGCAACAGGTCGACCGTACGAAGGGTGAGCTTGTGCAGGAAGTCGATAGTGTCGAAGTCGTCGACAAGCGTGTCGGCGAGCTCCACGAAGGCGCGCGCCAGGCCGAGGTCCAGCCCCCCGCCGGCAGGTTCGCTCATGCCCATTACGGTACGCCGGTGCGCTTCCGGGTGGAACGGCTCGGTCATGCGTCTCCCTCGAGGTCGTCGTGTTCCGAGCGGTCAAAGCGCAGCGTGCCGGTGAGCACCTCCCGGGCGACCTCGGTCACCGACAGATCACGAGCGAACGCATGGGCGCGCAGGCGCAGCAGTGCCTCCTGGTTGCTGACTCCGAGCTGCACCATGATCCGCCCTGTTGCCTGGTGGACCTCGGGGCGCCACAGGGTCGGCTCGTCCAGCAGGCCGGCTCCCTCCAGGTGCGACGTGGCGTCCTCGAGCTCCAGCAGGGCCAGTGTGGCGGCCTCGGCGAGGATCAGGGCGTCGGTCAGGGTGCTCTCGTCCAGGGGGCCGGCGACGTCCCGGTAGAGGTCGAGGGCGCCGAGGCGGACCGTGTTGACCTGCAGCGGAAGAGCGAAGACCGCCCGTACCCCCATCTTGGCGGCGGTCGGCGAGAAGCCCGGCCAGCGGGCCGAGGAAGCGGACTCCAGGTCCGCCTCCAGGACCGGGCCACGGGACCGGAACGCCTCCACACACGGGCCCTCACCCACGGTGAACTGCAGCTCGTCCACCTGCCTCATCTCAGGGTTCGAGGCCGCCACAGTGGCCAGAGCGCCGGTGCTGGTGAGCAGCGCGATCCCCGCGCCGGTCACTCCGAGCTCCGTGACGCAGAGCTGGCACAGTCGGTCGACCACGCGACCGCCAGGCGGCCCACCGCGCAGCAGCCGCCACAGGTGGGCCGCTCGGTCCGCGGTCACTGCATGTCACAGAACCGGCGCGGGGCGTACCCCGGCCGGAGCACTAGCGCACGCGAGACCAGTCGTGGCAGGGGGAGGGGCAAAGGCAGGGGATCGTGGAGGGCAAAGAGAGTCATGGCGACTATCCCTCGTCGAGCGGAATCAGGAGCCGCGCAACAGGGACCAGGTCAGCCGCGCCCGATCAAATGAGATCGTGGGATCGACCCTACTCCTCGAATCGGTTTCGCGCGCCTCAGGCCATCGCGGCTCAGTCGGCCACCCGACCCCCTGACGGTGGGTAGCCTGCGGTCATGAGCGGTAGCGGTCCGCCGCGGAACCCGGCGGCCGACTCGCAACCTCCCGCCCAGGAGCGTGACCGGCGGGCAGGGGAGCGCGAGCGGCTGGCCGATCGTCACGACGCGATGGCCGGCGACCGGGACGAGCAGGCGGACGAGCGGGAGCGTCAGGCCGACGAGCGCGAACGCCTGGCGGACGAACGCGACCGGCGGGCCGGCCATCGCGACGAGCGCGCAGACGCCCGTGAGCAGGAGCTGGATGTCCGCGAGACGGACCTCAGGGCACGGTCCCACGCTCTCGGCGAGGACCGGTCCGGCGTGATCGAGAACGCGCACGAGTCGATCAGGCGAGCGCGCGAAGGGCTGGATCGGTCGAGTGCCCAGCTGCATCGCAGCGAGTCCGCGATCGAACGGTCGAAGTCTCGGATTCGGCGCGATCAGTCGACCATCGATCGCGAGGTGCTCGAGACGCAACGGCGCGAGCGTGACGAGCACGACCAGGACGGCGGGCAGTCAGACGCGTGAACGCGCGGTCGGTCCGGCTCCGTCAGGGCGGGTGCGGTGTCACGGCGGCGCCCGCCGTGACTGCTACAGGCCGCCACCGGTGTCGAGCCGGGTCACGGTGTTCCCGCTGATGCGGATCGTGGCCCACGAGGTGTTGTTGGCCTCGTTCTTCTCGTCGAACCAGTCGGCCCAGTCCGCGGTGATCTGCACGCGGTAGTCGCCGTCGGGCAGCCCGCTGATGTCGATGTACTGGTCCCGCAGCGTGCTCGCGTACGTGTCGGCCCAGCCGACCGAGATCCCCTGCTTCACCGTGAGGGCGTCCGGCTTGTGCGCCCCGCACACGACGCCCGACTCGTAGACCGGGCTTGCGGGGGAGCCGGCGTGCTGGCCCGGCCAGTCCTTGTACTTGGTGTTGTCCTGGAAGCAGAACCCGTGCTTCTCCCCGACCGCGACCTCGGTGCCGCTCGCGTTGAGCAGCTCGTACGAGTCGAGGTCACGGACGTGCCAGTGCGCGTGCCCGTCCCCGGCGAAGTAGAGCGTGGGGCCGGGCGTGGCGTGCGACTGCTTCGTGCCGTTCGAGTTGTAGATGGTCTGGACCATGTCCCAGGTCGTGTCGCTCGTGCTCGACCGGGTGCCGCGGATCTCGAACGGGCCGGCGCCCACGTTCGCGGTCACGCCGGGGAACCTCAGCTGCTTGACCCCGTCGGCGTTCGTGATCGTGAACCCGCGCAGCGTGCGTACGCCCAGGTCGGGCAGCAACGGGGTGCCGTCGACCACCCGGACGTGATCCCCGATCCTGACGTGGTTCATCAGCCAGGTGCGGGCACGCCCGTTGCCCGAGAGCACCGATCCGTCGTCGGGGATCACCATGTTGCCGACCTTGTCGACCCGCTTGACGACCGTGCCGTGCACGAGCTTGACCTCGAAGCCGTACTGGTTCGTGCCGGTGCGCTCGCGGGCCGGGGTGTAGCGGATCAGGTCGTCGGGGCCGCGCGGGACGTTGGTCCCGTCCAGCACGTGCTGGTAGCCGTTGACGACGATCTTCTTCGTCGCGGCCGAAGCGGGTGGCGCGGCGAGCACCCCCACGAGGAGCAACGAGGCCACCACGACGGCCGTACGGACAGGTTTCATCGCGGCGCACCTCACGGGATGGTCGCGCGCACTCCGCGCGTCGTTGGACGATAACGCGGCATTTGGGAACCGTCAGCGGATTTCGCGAGCCCGGGCAGCAGCGCCACGGCTGGGCACGAGTCTCGGGTGCTGCGCCGCGGTCACTCCGCGTGCCGCACGCGGTCCGACCGTCGGCCCGGGCTCCGTGGGGGTGGTATGTTCCGATTCATCCCGGGTCGATCGGTGGTGGAGGCAGGACATGCCGAGTGACGAGCGCTTGCGGGTGTACACACAGCCTGGTTGAAGCAGCTGCGCGATGATGAAAGCAATGCTTTCGCGTCGTGGCGTCGAGTTCGACGAGTTCAACGTAGCGGCCGACCCCTCGGCCATGGACGATCTTCAAGCGCACGGGATCATGAGCGTGCCGGCCGCCATCCTGGGTGGTCGCTTCATGAGTGGCTGGAACCCGACCCGCCTGGCCGAGCTCACGGGCGTGGACTTCGAGGAGAAGCCGGTCTCCCCCAAGGAGCTCGTGCGGACGGTCCGGCTTGTCCTGGACGCGGCGACGCGGGCGACGAGCCAGGTCCCGGACGACGCCTGGGAGATGACCTACGAGGGCAGAGACCGCCCGCTGCGCGAGCTGGTGCGCCACCTCTTCCAGGTCATCGAGGTCAGCGTCGATGCTGACGTGCTCGGCGTGTTCCCGGCCCAGCTCTGGTTGAAGCAGGTGGACGTCCCGTACACGACCGGGCGCGCCCGTCTGCTGCGGTACGCGGAGTCCGTCAGGGCAAGGTTCGACGCGTGGTACTCGGAGATCGACGACGACGCGTTCGAGCGCGTCATCGACGCCGATGTGGGTCCGCGCACCCTGAACCAGGTGCTCGAGCGGACCCGCCTGCACGCCGGACAGCATCTGCGACAGGTGTATGCCTTCCTCGAGATGGCTGGCGTCGTTCCTGATGCGCCGCTGACCGAGGCGGACTTGCGTCGGCTGGGCTTCGACCAGCTTCCGGTTGAGGTCTTCTAGCCGCACGGCGCGAGTTCCGGATTGCCGTTCCGGTGGGTCCGCTCGCGCCGACCGAGGCAGGATTGACGGGTGAGCACGTCCCACGAATCGGCGGCGCACTGGGACGCGACGTACGCGCTCGGTGAGTCCACCCGGAGCTGGTTCCAAGATCGACCGGATCAGTCGCTGCGCCTGCTCGATGTCGCCGAGGTGCCCCCGCGCGCCAGCATCATCGACGTCGGCGGCGGAGCCTCCACCCTGGCAGGGGCCCTCCTCGACCGGGGCGGCACGGACATCACCGTGCTCGACATCTCCGCCACCGGCCTGGCGCACGCGCGGGAGCGCCTCGGAGCGCAGGCCGGGCACGTCCACTGGATCCAGGCCGACGTCCTCACCTGGCAACCCGAGCGCACCTATCACGCGTGGCACGACCGCGCCCTGTTCCACTTCCTCACCACCGACCAGGCACAGAGGCAGTACCTGCTCACGATGGACGCGGCCACCACGCCGGGCAGCGTGGCCGTGTTCGGCTGCTTCGCCCCCGACGGGCCGCACCAGTGCTCCGGGTTGCCCGTCACCTGCTATGGCGTCGACGATCTCGCGACCAGACTGGGCAGGCACTGGAAGCCGATCGAGGACGACCGCGAGGAACACCACACGCCGGACGGCACCCCCCAGCCCTTCACCTGGGCGGCCTTCCGCCGCCAGCCTTGAGCCACGAGCGTCGCGCCGAGGACGGCGAGGACGTTCACGTCACTCATCGACCTCACCGCCCTTCGAGCCGAGACTTGAGCGCGGTCAGGCGACGGCCTGCGCCTCCCACACCAGCGGCTCGATCCCGAGCTGCGCGGCGACCCAGCGGGCGATCTCCCGGTGCGGTCGCTCGGCGGCGCCCCACTCGTCGAGCAGGTCGAACCACTGCTCCCAGCCCCGCCCCGTACGCCGCGTGATGGTCTCGTCTGACGTCGCGAGCACGGGACCGTCCGTCCCTTAGGGCCCGTCGGTGGCGAGCAGCATCGCCCGAGCCGCGGTGTAGCTCTCGCCGGTCTTGTCCATGCGTGAGCGGACGAGCCGCTTGAATGACTTCTGCCTGGTCATCTAATGGCACCTCTCCGGGGCGGCGGCACCGCGACTCACGCTCGCGACACCCCGCCGGAAAGGGCAGCACCAACCGGCGCCCCGAGGGCACGAGTCCCCTTTGCCCCCGCGAGGCCGGCGGCGTGAGCGCCGGATCGGAGGTTGGGCGCGGGACAGCGCCTGCCCGGATCGTCACGCCAGCCCAGGCCGTCCGGTGCGGCGAATTTCGTCGGATGGCCCGCCTCACCTCGAGCGCGACGTACTGTTCGCGGTGCCGGCCATCACCGGCCCTTCGGCAAGGAGCCGGCCTATGCAGGCGATCGTCCAGGACACCTACGGCTCGACCGACGTCCTCGAGCTTCGGGACATCGACAGGCCCCAGATGGCGGACGACGAGGTGCTGGTGCGCGTCCACGCGGCCGGCGTCGGCCGGGAGGTCTGGCACGTCATGACCGGCCTGCCGTACCCCCTGCGCCTCGCGGGCTATGGCGTCCGGGCGCCCAAGACCCCCTCTCCTGGAGCGGACGTGGCCGGGGTCGTCGAGGCGGTGGGCAAGGACGTGACCAGGTTCCAGCAGGGCGACGAGGTGTTCGGCATCGCCAAGGGCTCGTTCGCCGAGTACGCCCGCGCCCCCGAGAACAAGCTGGCGCCGAAGCCGGCGAACCTCACCTTCGAACAGGCGGCGGCCGTCGCCATCTCCGGCTTGGCCGCCCTGCAAGGCCTGCGCGACCGCGGGCAGGTGCAGCCAGGCCAGAAGGTGCTCATCATCGGTGCGTCGGGAGGCGTCGGGACCTACGCGGTCCAGCTGGCCAAGGCGTTCGGGGCCGAGGTCACCGCCGTGTGCAGCAC
>JBOGEN010000191.1:0-12945 GCA_050743265.1 Actinomycetes bacterium | reverse complement strand
GCCCGGACCTTGGCCAGGTTCGTCTCGGTGAGCATCGACTCCGACAAGGCGCCGCCGGTGGCGATGCGGGAGTCGGAGGGAATCCCATCCAGATAGCGATTCGTGAGCAGGCCCTGGGCCAGCGGTGAGAACGCGATGCAGCCGGCACCGACCTCCTCCAGGGTGGCCAGGAGGTCATCCGCCTCCAACCAGCGATTGATCATCGAGTACGACGGCTGGTGAATCAACAACGGAGTGCCGAGCTCACGCAGGATCGCCACCGCCTCGCGCGTCCAGGCCGACGAGTAGGACGAGATGCCGACGTAGATGGCCTTCCCGGCCCGCACCGCCGAATCCAGGGCGCCCATGGTTTCCTCCAGAGGCGTCTGGGGATCCGGCCGGTGCGAGTAGAAGATGTCTACGTAGTCCAGCCCCATTCGCCGCAGCGACTGGTCCAGCGACGCGAGGAGGTACTTTCTCGATCCCCACTCGCCGTACGGGCCGGGCCACATGTCGTACCCGGCCTTCGTGGAGAGGACGAGCTCGTCGCGGTACGGCCGCAGGTCCTCGGCGAGGACGCGACCGAAGTTGCGCTCGGCCGCGCCGTAGGGCGGGCCGTAGTTGTTCGCCAGGTCGATGTGGGTGATCCCGAGGTCGAACGCGCGGCGCAGGAGCGCCCGCTGCGTCTCGAGCGCGACGTCGTCACCGAAGTTGTGCCAGAGCCCCAGCGACACCGCGGGCAGTGCCAGGCCGCTCCTGCCGGTGCGGCGGTACGTCATGTCGGCGTAGCGGCCGGGCGCCGCGGTGTACGTCATGCCGGCCATTGTCCCAGCGGCCCCGCGAGCTCCTGAGGGCGAGGTTGGCGGAGCCCGGCAAAAGCCGGTGCAGCCCCCCTGGCCAGGCGTACCGTGCCCGGCAGCCGCGTCTGGTTCCGTCCCGTGAGGGAGCGGCCGTGAGGAACGGTGCCGCGTGCACGCCCCGGGTGGATCCCAGACGCGCGCGGACGGGGGACGAACCCGGCGAACGCCCACAGACCAGGCCCACGAGCCGAGGTCCGGGCCGAGCCCATGCAGGCCCCACCTCGCCGCCGAGCCGGTGGCCGCACCGTCCCGACCGAGACTCTCGCCCCACCGAGGAGGACCCCCCGTGACCACCGAATCCACCTCCCGTCCCCGCGATGTCGACGCCTCGTCCCTGCGCGGGCTGTGCGGCGGCGCAGTCCACCTCTCGGGTGACCCCGGCTACGACCCCGCCCGGATGCCGTGGAACGTCGCGGTGGACCAGCGTCCTGCCGCGGTGGCGTTCCCGACGAGCCCTGCCGAGGTGGCCGACGTCATCAGAGCTGCACGTCAGGCCGGCCTGCGCATGACCGCCCAGGGCACGGGGCACAACGCCGCGCCGCTCGGCTCGCTGGCCGACGTGGTCCTGCTCCGGACGTCGGACATGACAGGGACGACGATCGACCCTGTGTCGCGCCGCGCGCGGGTGAGCGCCGGCTCGCTGTGGCTCGAGGCCGTCGAGGCTGCCGCCCAGCACGGCCTGGCCGGCCTGCACGGGTCCTCGCCGGATGTCGGCGTGGTCGGCTACTCCCTCGGAGGCGGCATCGGGTGGTACGCCCGCTCGCTGGGGATGCAGACGAACCAGATCACCGCGGTCGAGCTCGTGACCGCCGACGGCTCGTTCGTCCGGGCGGACGCGAACCACGAGGCCGACTTGTTCTGGGGGCTGCGCGGGGGTGGCGGCAACTTCGGGGTCGTCACCGCGCTCGAGTTCGCCCTGCACCCGATCGAGACCGCGTTCGCCGGCATGCTCACCTGGGACTGGTCGCACGCCGCCCAGGTCCTGCACCGCTGGTCGACGTGGGCCCCGGAGGCGCCGGACTCGGTGACGACGGCGTTCCGGCTGCTCCAGCTCCCGCCGATCCCGGAGATCCCCGAGCCGTTCCGTGGCCGCCGGCTCGTCATGGTCAACGGCGTCATCCTGGAAGGGGACGCGGCGGCGGAGCGGATCCTCGCCCCGCTGCGCGAGCTCGGCCCGGACATGGACACGTTCTCCCGGGTACCCGCCTCGTCCCTCGTCCGGCTGCACATGGACCCCGAGGGCCCGACACCGGCGGTGACGGACTCGTCGATGCTGGGCTCCCTGCCGGCCGAGGGCGTCGAGGCGTTCCTCACCGCCTGTGGGTCGGGCTCGGGCTCGTCCCTGCTGATGGCCGAGCTGCGTCAGCTCGGCGGGGCGCTCGGACGGCGGGATCCCCAGGCCGGCGCGCTGCCCCACCTGGACGGCAGGTTCCTCGTGTTCGGCGCCGCCATCGCCGCCACTCCGGAGATGGGGGCGAAGGGCCTCGCGGACGCCGAGGGCCTCGTCTCCGCGATGGCCCCGTGGGCGAACGGGCGGCAGTACCTGAACTTCGCCGAGCGCCAGGTGGACGTGAGCGCCGGGTACCCACCCGAGTCGTGGGCACGGCTCACCGCGATCCGCTCGGCGGTGGACCCCGACGGGATCTTCCTCGCCAACCACCGGGTCCGGGCCTCCGACTGACCGGACCAGACCTCCCCCGCCGGGTGCCCGGGGGGGCGCGCGGTTCGGCGGGACGCGAAAATGGATGGATCGGTGGGCCCGCCGTGTTGGCACGGTGAGCGCGCGGACACCGCGTGGCCACGGAGAGCCTCCGCAACCGCACACCACCCGCGAACGGACAGGAGGTCGAGCCCGACGTGTTGGACCCTGGCGACCTGTACACCGTTACCCCCGGGCTGCCCGAACCCGACGGGTACGGGCGCCCGGTGCTCGTCCAGGCGCTGAGCGGGTTCGTGGACGCGGGCAACGGGGCCCACCTCGCCCGCGAGCACCTGCTCTCCGCGTTCGAGCACGAGGTCGTCGCCACGTTCGACCACGACCAGCTGCACGACTACCGCGCACGCCGCCCGGTGATGGTGTTCGACGAGAACCACTGGCAGAGCTACGACGAGCCCCGACTCGCGCTGCTGCGGCTACGCGACGTTGACGGCACGCCGTTCCTGCTGCTCACCGGCCCGGAGCCGGACACCCAGTGGGAGCGCTTCATCGCCGCGGTGTCGCAGCTCGTCGAGCGGTTCGACGTCCGGCTCACCGTCGGGCTGGACGCGATCCCGATGGCTGTGCCGCACACCCGGCCGGTCGGCGTGACGGCCCACGGGACGCGAGCCGATCTCGTGCGCGGGCACGAGCCGTGGGTCCAGCGGGTGCAGGTCCCGGCAAGTGTGGGCGCTCTGCTCGAGTACCGCCTCGGCCAGGCCGGGCGCGACGCGATGGGCTTCGCCGTGCACGTCCCGCACTACCTCGTGCAGATGGACTACCCCGGAGCCGCGGCCGCGCTGCTCGACGCCCTCGCCGCGGCGGCCGAGCTCAGCATCCCGACCGGCGCGCTCACCGCGGCGGCCGAGCACACGCGTTCCGAGATCGACGCCCAGGTGGACGAGTCGTCCGAGGTGCGGTCGGTGGTCGAAGGCCTGGAGCGGCAGTACGACGCGTACGTGAGCGCCCGCAGCCAGGGCGGCCTGCTCGCCCAGCCCTCCGACATGCCCAGCGCGGACGAGCTCGGCGCCGAGCTGGAGCGCTTCCTCGCGCAGCAGACCCGCCGCGGGGACGAGCCCGAGAGCTGAGGGTCGGCACACCACTCGACGGGCGCCTCCCGCGCCTCTGGAACCGCCGGTCAGCTGTCGAGCAGCAGAGTGTCCAGGCCACGGGTGAGCCCGACCCGGCCGCCGACCGCACGGACGGCGAGCAGCGTGCCCTCCACGTACGGCGTGGGGCTGCCCCCGGCGTCGTGGCGGATCGTGAGCCGCTCGTCCGGCAGGCCGAACAGCACCTCGGTCGAGATGACGTACCCGGGCAGCCGTACCGAGTGCACCTGGCCCCCGCCGACGGTCGTGCCGCGGGCCTCACGCGGGCCGCTCACCGCATCGACGGCGACAGGTGAGGCCGGCCTGCGCACCGCCCCGAGCCGCTCGGCGAGCTCCCGCGCGGTGCCGCTGGGCACGTCCGCCTTGTCGGCCTTGGCGTAGTCGACCACCTCCCAGTGCGGCAGGTGCCGGGCCACGAGCAGTGCGGCCGCCTGCGCCATCGCCGCCGTGAGCGAGAAGTTGCCGGCGGCGACCACGCCGACGCCGTGCTCGCGCGCGACGCTGTCGACCTCGGCGTAGTCCTCCGCGGTGAGGCCGGAGGAGCCGACGACCACGTGCACCCCGCGGCGTACGGCATGCAGGACGTGGTCGCGCACGACGTCGTGCGAGGTGTAGTCGACGAGCACGTCCACGTCGTCCAGCGCCTCGGCGACCGTCCCGAACACGGGCACGCCGAGCGGCGCCCGGTCGACCGTGTCCCCGAGGTCGCGGGCGGCGGCACGCCGGGACACCGCGGACGCGAGGACGAGGTCGTGGGTCATCCGCACGGCGTCGACGAGCGCGCGGCCCACCCATCCGGTGGCTCCGGCGATGCAGACGGTGGTCACACAGCCTCCTCGATCGGTCGCAGGCCCACCTCGGCGCAGGCGGTCTCGAGCTCGTCGTACCCGAAGAGATCCGCGGGACCCACGACTCCGGTCTTCTCGGGCGTACGGCTGGTCGCCCGAGTGGCACCCCAGGCGAGCAGCTCCGCGGTGAGGTCGTACGGGTTGGGCCCGTCGAGCACGACCCGCGCCAGCGGTCCCCGGCCGGGCAGCGCCGCCTCGGCGACCACACGCGTGCGGAACCTGGCCCGGGCGTCCGCGTCCGGCCCACCCGTGGACCCGCGAACGACGCGCTGGGCGACCGCCTGCGCCAGCGCCCTCCCGCCCGGCAGCGTGGTGAGGGCGTGCACCGCGGTGCTGCCGACCTGGGCGAGTCGGGATCTGCGTCCGGCCCACCCGAGGTACACGCCGACGTCGACGAGGCCCTCGTGACGGCGGGGCAGCCACAGGTGCTCGGACCCGGCGAGCGACACCGCCTGGCGACTGCGGCCGTCCAGGTCGAAGCGGGTCATCCGGGACGCCAGGTGGTCGGGGACGAGCCTGCCCCCGCGCCAGGCGTACGCGGGGTCGATCACCATGCCCGCGCCGGAGGCCAGCGTGCCGCCGCTCGGTCCGCCGCTGCCCTGCAGGAAGTAGCCCACCCGGACGTGCGTGGCCTCGGGGGCGCGGCGGAGCGCCATCTCGGCGGCCAGGTTTCCCGGCACGTAGTCGTAGCCGAACGCCGGAGCGAGCGTGGCGCCGGCCCGGCGGGCCGGGGCGTCGACCTCGTCCAGGAGCCACCGCACGAACGCCGCCTCGCCGGTGGAATCGAGGTACGTGGCCCCAGCGCCGACGGCGGCCCAAGCGGCCGGCCGGCCCAGCCGGGTGAACGGGCCGACCGTGCTCACCAGGACGTCACCGGGCTTCACCAGCCCGCGGACGGACCCCTCGTCGGACGAGTCCGCCACCACGATCTCGCCCGCCCCGCCCGCCTCGGTGGCCAGGGCGTGCAGGCGTTGCGGGTCGCGACCGGCGAGCACGGGCTCCGCCCCGCGACGGACGAGCGCGTGGGCGGTGAGACGACCGGTGTACCCGGTGGCGCCGAACAGGACGATGCGCATCGGCTCAGGCTACGAGCGACGCCCGCGGGGCGCCGCGCGGGTGGTCCGCAAGGGTTGGCCTCAAGACCGCTCTGTGAGCCGCCGACAACCAAGGCAATGGACTCCCGCCCTGCGCCGCGACGTCGCCCCGCTCCCGCCTGGCTCCTGGCCTGGCCGTTGGGGGGCCTCGCCCTGCTGATCGTCATGGCCATGCTGCCCGGGGGTGACCCTGCCCTTCGCACCAGGTCGTCCCAGGCGACGCCGGCGGGCCTGACGGCCGCCGCCGTCCCGGATCCGAAGCACCCGTTCAGCGACCCGCGCTGGTACCCGCTCCGCGACCCCGCGAAGGTCTCCTGCTCGTACAAGAACTGCAAGGACGACGCCTACCACCCGTACTGGGCCATCGACTTCCGTGGCGCCCCGGGCGACCCCGTGCACGCGGCGGGCTCGGGGGTCTTCCACGTCGGGAACAGGCAGGGTGGGTGCCCCGACCCGGGCGCGCCGAGGCGGGAGGGCACCTGGGTCTGGGTCGACCACGGAGGCGGTGTCGTCACCCGCTACAACCACATCGCCACGATCCGGGCCGACGAGGGCGACCTCGTCACGCCGGCCTCGGTCATCGGGACCATGGGTCACCAGGGCGTCCATCCCTGCGGCACGTACTACCTCCACTTCGAGAAGCGCATCGGTGGCATCCATGGCGGGCGCGTGGACCCGGGCCCGCTGCTCGCCTGTGTCGAGGGCAACCAGGTGGCGCTGCCCACGTACCAGGGGTACGACTCCTGGCGCGACATGCCGGCACCCACGGGCGCGGTCGAGGTGCACAGCGACGGCACGGGCTGCCGGGTCCCGACCGCCAGTACCCCCGGACGGCCCGCCGGGGTGTCGGGGAGCCGTGGTGACCAGCGCGCGACCCTCCGCTGGAACACCGCTCCTCCCGGCGTGAACAGCATCGCCGTGACGCTGCAGGAGTACCACCCGAGCACGTCGCGCTTCGGCGTCCCGTCGTACCGCCGGCTGGACGCGTCCGCACGGGCCACCACGTTCCGGGGCCTGCGCCCTCGTCGCCCGTACCGGATGCGCGTGTCCTTCCACAACAGCAGCGGGCACAGCCGCTGGACCAGCGCCGTCGACGTGACCCCGACCGGCTGACCTCACGGCGTCGCCGCGTCCATCGCGGCGCGGATGCGCTTCTCCGACACGGGGTGGGCGGTGCCGAGCCGCTGGGCGAAGAGGCTGACCCGCAGCTCCTCGATCATCCAGCGGACGGCCTTCACCTCGTCCGTCGCCCGCCGCGTCGGGGACAGGGTGTCCAGCCAGTCGCAGTACTCCTCGGCCACCTCGGCGACGACCCTGGTGCGCTGCAGGTCCCGCGCCGGGTTGTCGGGCAGGACGTCGAGCCGCCGGGAGACTCCCCGGAGGTAGCGCAGGACGTCGGGCAGCCGCCGCTCCCCCGTCGCGGCGACGAAGCCGGGGTGGACGAGACCGGCCGTCTGCTCGGAGACGTCGTCGAGGGACGCCGCCAGCGCCGGGCCCGCCATGCTCCTGACCCGTAGCTCGATCTCGTGCGTGACGCCGAGGATGCGTCCGACCTGGGTGAGGACCCCGGCGGTGCGGTCGTGCAGCGCCCCCCGGACGGCGTCCCGCAGCCGGTCGAAGGAGACCTCGTCCCAGGCGGGCCCACCGTGCCCGGCCATGAGCGCGTCGACGGCACAGGCCAGGCAGTCGTCGAACAGGGCGGACGCGCTTCCGTGCGGGGCACGCGAGAGGGCGAGCTTCGTCTCGTTGCCGAGCCCGCCGAGCAGCGCCTTGGCAGGAGACGGCACGCTGAGGAGAAGCAGGCGACGCGTCCCGGCCCACATGGCCTGCGCCTGCTCCGCCTCGTTGCCGAGCACGTGAACCCCGACGGAGTCGCCCTCGTCCACGAGAGCAGGGAACCCGGCGACCGGCGGGCCGTCCCCGCTCGGCTGCTCAACCCGCGTCGGCAACGCGCCGATCTGCCACCCGGTGAGCCCGGCCCGCTCCACGCTCGGCATCGCCTGAGCCAGGCGGGTGCGGACGCGGGGGCGCAGACGCCGGACGAGGTCCTCGACGTCCTTGCCCTCCGCCACCGTTCCCCCGTCGTCGTCCTCGACCCGGAACGTCACCGACAGGTGGTCGGGGAGGCGGGCGAGATCCCATGCGTCGTGGGGCACGACGACGCCGGTCAGCGAGCGCAGCGCCCCGGCGAGCGCGTCGAGCAGCGGCCCGTCCCCCGGGGCCATGCGCGCCAGAGCCGCCCGCGCGTGGTCCGGCGCCGGCACGAAGCCGCGGCGCAGCGCCTTGGGCAGCGACCGGATGAGCGCGGTGACGAGCTCCTCGCGCAGCCCTGGCACCTGCCAGGCGAACGCCTGCGGGTCCACCTGGTTGAGCACGGCGAGCGGAACGTGCACCGTGACACCGTCCGCGTCCGTGCCCGGCTCGAACTGGTACGTGAGCCGCAGCGCGAGGTCGCCGTGGTGCCACACGTCGGGGTAGTCGGTCTCGCTGACCTCGTCCGCACCTGCGTTGACGAGCTCGGCGCGGGTGAAGTCGAGCAGGTCGGGCGTCTCGCGGCGGGCCTTCTTCCACCACGCGTCGAAGTGCGGGCCGGACACGACGTCCTCGGGCACGCGGTGGTCGTAGAAGTCGTACAGCGTGTCGTCGTCGACGAGGATGTCGCGGCGGCGTGCGCGGTGCTCGAGTTCCTCGACCTCGCCGAGCAGCGCCCGGTTCTCGTGGAAGAACCGGTGGTGCGTGTCCCAGTCGCCCTCGACGAGCGCGTGCCGGAGGAACAGGTCGCGCGACACCACCGGGTCGACGGCGCCGTACGCGACCCGCCTGTTGGCCGCCAGCGGCACCCCGTACAGCGTCACCCGCTGGTACGCCATGACGGCGGCCCGCTTCTTCGACCAGTGCGGCTCGCTGTAGCTGCGCTTGACCAGGTGCGCACCCACCCTCTCGGCCCACTCGGGCTGGATGCGGGCCACGTCCCGTGCCCACAGCCGGGACGTCTCGACGAGCTCCCCCGCCATGACGAGCGCGGGCGGCTTCCTCGCCAGCGCCGAACCCGGCCAGATGGCGAACCGTGCCCCGCGCGCGCCGAGGTAGTCGCGCTTGTCCGGGTCCCGGACGCCGACGTGGGAGAGCAGCCCGGCGAGCAGCGCCGCATGGACGCGGTCCGGGTCGGTGGCGCCGGCGCCGTCCGGCCGCGGCAGGGCGACGCCGAGCCTCTTGGCGACCCTGCGCAGCTGGCCCACGAGGTCCTGCCACTCGCGGACGCGCAGGTAGTGGAGGTACTCGCGCCGGCACAGGCGGCGGAACGCGTTGCCCGACAGGGCCTCCTGCTGCTCGCGCAGGTAGTCCCACAGGTTGAGGTACGCGAGGAAGTCCGAGGTCTCGTCCGCGAACCGGCGGTGCTTCTCGTCCGCGGCCTCGCGGTTCTCGGCGGGACGCTCGCGCAAGTCCTGGATCGACAGCGCGGCCGCGATGACCAGCACCTCGCGGACGCACCCCTGCGTCTCGGCCTCGAGCACCATGCGCCCGAGCCGTGGGTCGACCGGGAGCTGGGCGAGCCGGCGCCCGAGCGGGGTGAGCCGCTTCGCGGGGTCCGCCTGCGCCGGGTCGAGCGCGCCGAGCTCCTCGAGCAGCTGGACGCCGTCGCGGACCTGGCGGCGGTCCGGCGGCTCCACGAACGGGAACGCGTCCATGTCCCCGAGACCCAGCGCGGTCATCTGGAGGATGACCGAGGCGAGGTTCGTCCGCAGGATCTCCGGGTCGGTGAACTCGGGACGTGCGGCGAGGTCGTCCGCGGAGTAGAGCCGGATGCAGACACCGTCCGCCACCCGTCCGCAGCGCCCGGCACGCTGGCTCGCCGAGGCCCGCGAGATCGCCTCGATCGGAAGCCGCTGCACCTTGAGCCGGTGGCTGTACCGGGAGAGGCGGGCGGTCCCCGGGTCGACGACGTACCGGATGCCGGGGACCGTGAGCGAGGTCTCCGCCACGTTCGTCGCGAGCACGACCCGCCGCCCCGGGTGCGGGGCGAACACGCGGTGCTGCTCGGCCGCGGACAGCCTCGCGTACAGGGGGAGGACCTCGACGGGGCGGCCGGCGCCCTCGGTGTACCCGGACAGCGCGTCGGCCGTGTCGCGGATCTCCCGCTCGCCGGAGAGGAACACGAGGATGTCCCCCGGCCCCTCGGCGCACAGCTCGTCGACCGCATCGAGGATGCCCTGGGTCTGGTCGCGGTCGGCCCGGCGGGCGTCGTCCAGCTCGTCCTCGTCCTCTCCCCCGGTCTCGTCGACCAGCGGCCGGTAGCGCACGTCCACGGGGTACGTCCGCCCGCTGACCTCGACGACCGGCGCGCCGCCGAAGTGGCGTGAGAAGCGGTCGGGGTCGATGGTCGCCGAGGTGATGACGACCTTGAGGTCCGGACGCCGCGGCAGCAGCTGGGTGAGGTAGCCGAGCAGGAAGTCGATGGTGAGGCTGCGCTCGTGCGCCTCGTCGATGATGAGCGTGTCGTACCGGCGCAGCATCGGGTCGCGCTGGATCTCGGCAAGGAGGATGCCGTCCGTCATGAGCCGGACGAGCGTGCTCTCGCCCACCCGGTCCGTGAACCGGACGGTGTAGCCGACGGCGTCCCCCAGCGGGACGTCGAGCTCCTCGGCGATGCGGTCGGCCACGCTGCGCGCGGCGATCCGGCGGGGCTGGGTGTGCCCGATGAGGCCCTGCACCCCGCGGCCCAGCTCGAGGCAGATCTTCGGCAGCTGGGTGGTCTTGCCCGACCCGGTCTCGCCGGCGACCACGACGACCTGGTGGTCGCGGATCGCCGCGGCGATGTCGTCCCTGCGCCGGCTGATCGGCAGGTCCTCGGGGTACGTGAGCGTCGGCACGTTCGCCCGGCGTACGGCCACGCGTTCCTCGGCTGCGCTCACCTCGGTGGCGATCTCGTCCAGCACGACCCGGCGCCGACGGGCGTCCTTGACGCCGCGCGCACGGTCCAGCCGGCGGCGAAGCCGTCGCTGGTCGGCCAGGGTGAGCCCGGGAAGCCGCCGGGTGAGGTCGGCCGGCGCGGGTCCGGCGGGCGGCGTGTCCATTCCGCGGCCCAGGATAGGTGCGCGCGGTCAGCCGGTGGCCGACCCGCTGCGCCGACCCGGGGCGGGAGACCGCAGGGGGACCGGGGTCGCGACGACGACCGAGCTTGTGGTCTGCCCGTGGACGAGGAACGCGTCGAGCACGTCCTCGAGCGCGGCGATGCTCGGCACGTGCACGCGCATGAGGAAGCAGTCCTCCCCCGAGATGCGGTGGCACTCGGCCACCTCGGGCGTACGGCGGGCGAGGTCGGCGATGCGGCTCATCTGCCCCGGCCCGGGCCGGAGCCGGACCCAGGCGGCCACCGGCAGCCCGACGGCCGCGGGGTCGACGTCCACCCGGTACCCGCGGATGACTCCGGTCTCCTCCAGGCGGCGCAGCCGCTCCCGCGCGGTCGGGGCGGACACACCGAGCCGCCTGGCCAGCTGCGACGTGCTCTGCCGCGGGTCCTCCGCAAGCGCGTCCAGCAGCCGCCGGTTGAGCCGGTCGAGGCCGATGTTTCCGTCCTGTAGGCTGTCGTCGGGTCTGCTTTCGACATCGGAAGGCATCCGACCTCCTAGCGGCCATCTGCTCATGGGCAACTGCCGTTCTGCCTTCTACCGTACGCGTCATGGTCCTCGACATCAGGCAGGCCAGGCCAGCACGCAGGCCCGTTCCGGCTCACGGGTACTTCGTGGTCAGCGCGGTGTTCCACTACCTCGGGCCGGCGTTCGCGGTGCTGCTGTTCTCGGCCGTGGAGCCGCTGGGGGTCGCCTGGCTGCGCATCGCGTCCGCGGCCGCCGTCTTCGCCCTGTGGCGGCGCCCCTGGCGTGTCGTACGCCGCCTGGACGCCCGCACCCGCCGGCTGCTGCTCGCCTGGGGTGCCGTCCTCGGCGTGATGAACGCGAGCTTCTACCTCGCCATCGACCGTTTGCCGCTGGGCACCGTGGCCGCAATCGAGTTCGCCCCGGTCGTCGCGCTGGCCGCCGTCGCCGCCCGCACGTGGCAGAACCTGCTCGCGCTCTCACTCGCCGTCCCGGGCGTGTACCTGCTCACCGGCCTCCACCTGACCGGCGAGCCCCTGGGGCTGGTCTTCGCCGCCGTCAACGCGGTGCTGTTCGCCGCGTACGTCGTCCTCGGCCACCGGGTGTCGCGCAACCCCGTGGTCTCCGGCATCGACGGCCTCGCGCTCGCCATGCTCGTCGCCGCCGTGGTGGCCCTGCCGACAGGTCTCGCCGAGGCGGCCCCCGCGGTCACGGATCCGCGCCTGCTCGCCGCCGGCATCGGCGTCGGCGTCTGCTCGTCGGTCATCCCGTACGTCTGCGACCAGCTCGCCATGGCCCGGCTCAGCCGAGGCACGTACGCCCTGCTGGTGTCGCTGCTGCCCGCCACGGCCACCGTCATCGGCGTGATCGTGCTGGCACAGCTCCCCGGCACGGTCGAGGTGCTCGGTGTCGCGCTCGTGGTGGCCGGCGTGGCCGTGCACAAGGACCCCAAGGGGGCGGCCGACTCCACGGACTCCGCCGAATCCGTGGGCCTAGCGGGTGCTGCCCCCGCGAGGCCGGAGGGGCAGGTGCTCGTTGACGTGCCGCAGGTAGGACCGGGCGTTGTCACGGATGCCCTCGACCTCGGCCGCGCCGAGCTGCCGGCGGACCTTGCCGGGGACGCCGGCCACGAGCGAGCCGGGCGGCACCTCGGTGCCCTCGAGCAGCACGGCGCCCGCCGCCACCAGGGAGCCGGTGCCCACCACGACCCCGTTGAGCAGCGTCGCGCCCATGCCCACGAGGCACTCGTCCTCGACCGTGCAGCCGTGCAGCACCGCACGGTGGCCGACGGACACGCCCGCCCCGATCTCGACGGGGAAGCCCGGGTCGGAGTGCACGACGCAGCCGTCCTGGATGTTGCTCCGCACGCCGACCGTGATGGGGTCGTTGTCGGCGCGCAGCACGGACCCGTACCAGACGCTCGCCTCTGACCCGAGGCTCACGTCGCCGACCAGGACGACGCCCAGGGCCACCCAGGCGTCGTCTGCCACCGTCGGCGCGGTGCCCTCGAGGGGCAGCAGCAGTGGCTCCATCTGCCTTGGCTCCTTCGCGGCCATTCAGCGACTGATTCGCACGGTGGCGGAGTAGCCGAAGCGGTCGTGGACGAGGCCTTTGATGCCCATCGGGAACTGTCCCACGCCGGTGAAGTTCGGGGTCACAGGTCCTCCTCGGGGGATCGCATACGAGGAGACACGTGGGACCAGTGTCGCGCCTGTCGATCTCGGCACCACATCCGCCCGGTGCCACGGGCCCGGGCCCCGGCGCC
>JBOGEN010000190.1:0-17656 GCA_050743265.1 Actinomycetes bacterium | reverse complement strand
TCCACGGTGTACGCGGTGGGCGCCTGCTGCCCGTGGCGGCGGGCCGCGGCCGCCGCCACGGCGCACGCCCCCGTCCCGCAGGACCGGGTCTCACCGACGCCACGCTCGTGCACCCGCATGGCCACGTGGCCGAGGTCCCTGTCGACGACGAACTCCACGTTGACCCCGTCGGGGAACGCGCTCTCCGGGCCGACCGCCGGCATCGCGTACAGCGGCCCCGCCTCGGCAAGATCGTCGACGAAGACCACGGCGTGCGGGTTGCCCATGCTCACGGTGACCGCTGGCCACGACCTCTCCCCCACACGGACAGTGGCGTCCTGCGGGCCGGGGAAGGTCGCGGGCCCCATGTCCGCGGTGACCGCGCCGTCCGAGGCGAACGTGACGTGCTTGACCCCGCCGCGGGTGGCCACACGCAGCGGTCCGGGTTCGACCAGCCCGGCTTCGACCAGGTAGCGGGCGAAGACGCGGATGCCGTTGCCGCACATCTCGGGCATTCCGCCGTCGGCGTTGCGGTAGTCCATGAACCAGCGGGCCTCGTCCGCCATGTCGGCCGCGTCCGGCTCGGCCGTGGAGGGGACGACCCGGAGCACCCCGTCCGCCCCGACCCCCGCCCTGCGGTCGCAGATGGCCGCGACGAGCGCGGGAGTCAGCGTCACGCAGGCCTGCGGGTCGGGGATGAGGACGAAGTCGTTCTGCGTCCCGTGCCCCTTGAGGTACGGGATGCCCGACTCGTACGCGTCGGTGGCCATCTCCGCGATCGTACGGCCGCTGACGGAGGAACTCGGGCCGCCGGTCCCAGGACCAGGCGCTTCAGGTTCTCCGCCCGAGGTCCGATCTAGCGAAGTATGAGTGGGACGTGGCTACGCCGGGCTTCCGGACCTCCGTTCGCGGCCCTGTGGGCGCGGGTCTGCGGTTGGCTGCCGCACGGGCATTCGCTGCCCGCGGCCGCCTGGGCCGTGCGTCACCGCTGGGTGCTCTGGCTCCTCGGCGTGCAGACCGCCCTGCTGCCCGTGTTCGCCCTGTACCGGGGCCAGTCCCTGTCCGCAGGCCTCGAGGAGGCCGCCATCCCGGTCGTGCTCACCCTGCTCGCGATGTCTCCTCGTCTCGGCCGCACCGCTCGCAGCGCCTTCGCCGGCGCCGGTCTCATGGTCGTCTCCCAGGCCATCGTGCACATCTCCGGCGGGATGATCGAGGCCCACTTCCACTTCTTCATCATGATCCCGATCGTCGCCATGTACGAGAGCTGGGTGCCGTTCGGCGTGGCCAGCAGCATCGTCCTGTTCCACCACGGGGTGATGGGGACGTTCGCCAACGCGGCCGTCTACAACCACGAGGCCGGGATCGCCCACCCGTGGCGGTGGGCGGGCATCCACGCCGGCATGTTCGCCGCGGCGTGCATCGGCGCGATGGTCAACTGGAAGCTTCACGAGCGCGCCCGTGACGTCGAGCGCACGCTGACCGACGCCCTGTCGCACCAGGCCCACCACGACGCGCTGACGACCCTGCCGAACCGCGTGGTGCTGCTCGAGCGGGGCGAGGCCGCGGTCGTGCGTGCCCGCGCCACGCGGTCCCCGCTGTCGGTGCTCATGCTCGACCTCGACGGCTTCAAGGACGTGAACGACACCCTGGGCCACTCGTGGGGCGACGACCTGCTGCGTCAGGTCGGCCACCGGCTCACGGACCGGCTGCGCGACGCCGACGTGGTCGCCCGCCTCGGCGGCGACGAGTTCGCGGTCCTGCTCTCCACGGCTGACCTGGCGGAGGCGCAGCGGGTCGCAGAGCGCCTGCTGGACGCCCTCGCCGAGAGCTTCGACGTGGCCGGCATCGCGCTGGAGGTCGGCGGCAGCGTCGGGATCGCCGTCCTCGGGCCGGACGACGAGGGCGACCTCGACATCAACGCCCTGCTGCGCCGGGCGGACGTCGCGATGTATTCGGCGAAGAACGGTCGCGACGGCATCGTCGCGTACTGCGCCGAGCAGGACGAGGGCAACCGGCTCCGCCTGACGCTGCTCTCCGACCTGCGCCGCGCCGTCGAGGACGACCAGCTCGTCCTGCACTTCCAGCCCACGATCACGGTGCGTACCGGCCAGGTGGTCGGGGCCGAGGCCCTCGTCCGGTGGGTCCACCCCGAGCAGGGGCTCCTCATGCCCGACCAGTTCATCCCCGCCGCGGAGGGCACGACGCTGATCCTGCCTCTGACCCGGCGCGTCCTCGACCTCGCCCTGGCGCAGGCCCGGCGGTGGCGAGACGCGGGGCACCCCCTCACGGTGGCGGTGAACATCTCACCCCGCTGCCTGCTGGACGAGTCCCTGCCCACCCAGGTGTGCGCCGGGCTGGTCGAGCACGGCCTGCCGGCCGACAGCCTGCGGCTCGAGCTCACCGAGAGCACCCTCATGACCGACCCCGACCGCGCGCTGGACGTGCTCCGCGAGCTGGCAGCCATCGGGGTGGGACTGTCCATCGACGACTTCGGGACCGGCTACTCGTCCATGGCATACCTGCGGCGCCTCCCCGTCGACGAGATCAAGGTCGACCAGGTCTTCGTGGCCGGGATGGCCAGTGACCGCGCACGTGGCTCCGACACCGGGGACTCGATGATCGTGCGGTCCACGGTCGAGCTGGGGCACAGCCTCGGCCTCTCGGTCGTCGCCGAGGGCGTCGAGGACCAGGCCGTGCTCTCCGAGCTGGCACTGCTGGGCGTCGACCGTGCGCAGGGCTTCCACATCGCGCGCCCGCTCGCCGCCGACGACTTCATGACCTGGATGCGCGACCGGGCGAGCGCAGGCGACACCCGCCACCCGCACGAGGAGCGGACGCTGACCGCGGTGCCGCTCCCCCGCTAGTCCAGGCGCCGACGGCGCGCGGTGACCGTCCGGCCTCGCGGTCGGCCAGCTGCCTCAAGCCTGGGCGGGCCTCATCGAGGCCAGCACGGCCTCGGCCCGCTCCACCAGGTCCGGCGCGTCGTACGGCAGCCAGGTCACGCGCGGGTCGCGACGGAACCACGAGTCCTGCCGCCGGGCGAACCTGCGCGTCGCGCGGACGGTGGCGTCCCTGGCCTCCTCCTCGGAGCCTGTCCCGTCGAGCATGCGCATCACCTGGGCGTACCCCAGCGCCCGGCTCGCCGTCCGGCCCTCCCGGAGCCCCTGCCCCACGAGCCGGCGTACCTCGTCGACGAGGCCGGCGCGCCACATCAGGTCGACCCGGGCCTCGATACGCCGGTCGAGCACGTCGCGCGGCACGTCGAGACCGACCTGGACGGCGGGGTAGACCGCGCGGTGGTCCGGCAGGGTCGCGGAGAACGGGCGCCCGGTGATCTCGACGACCTCGAGCGCGCGCACCACCCGCCGGACGTTCGACGGCAGGATCGCCGCAGCCGCCGCCGGGTCGACGGCGAGCAGCCGCGCGTGCATCGCGGGAGCACCGGCGGCGGCGAGCTCCGCCTCGAGCCGTCGCCGCACCTCGGGGCGCGTGCCGGGGAACTCGAGGTCGTCGAGCACGGCACGGACGTACAGCCCCGACCCCCCGACGAGGATCGGAGTGACTCCCCGGGCACGCAACGTGTCCAGGACGGCGCGGGCGAGCCGCTGGAACTCGGCGACGCTCGACGGCGCGCTCGGCTCGAGCACGTCGAGCAGGTGGTGCGGCACGCCGCGCCGCCGTCGCAGGCTGAGCTTCGCCGTCCCCACGTCCATGCCGCGGTACAGCTGCATCGCGTCGGCGTTGACGACCTCGCCACCGACCCGGAGCGCCAGGTCAACGGCCAGGTCGGACTTGCCGGACGCCGTCGGGCCCACCACGGCGACGACGGGCGGAGCACTCACGGTGACGATCGTCGCACGGTTGACCGAAGGCCCCCCAGGCGTGGTGGACTGGGGCGATGGGCATGTTGGACAAGTTCCGTAAGCAGGCCAAGGACGCCGTCGACAAGCACGGCGACAAGATCGCCCAGGGCATCGACAAGGCCGCCGACACGGCTGACCGCCGGACGGGCGGAAAGCACTCGGACAGGCTGAGGTCCGGCGCCGACAAGGCGAAGGAATCCCTCGACCGCTTCGACGGCACCCCTGACGACGACGTGAAGCGCGACCCGAACGACCCCGGCCCCTCGGGTCCCGGCTCGTCGGGCCCGGGTGCAGGCCCGGGTGCATGCCCGGGTTCCGGCTCGCCCGGTCCGGGCTCGTCCGGTCCGGGTCCCTCGGGTCGCGGCTAGCGATCACCAGGCTCAGTCGGGGCGGCACCACACCGCCACGAGGTACCCCACGCCGTACGGTGAGGCTTCGTGCAGCAGCTCCGCGCGGTGCCGGGACGACGTCGTCCCGCTCCCGCGGCTCGCGCCGGCGAGCACCTGCCAGGCCGGGCGTCCGACGGCCAGGAGCGCGCGGGCGAGGGCGGGGTCGATCCCGAGCAGCGCCTCGGGATCCCCGTCCGCCAGCGCACGGGACACCGACGCGTCGAACGCCTCCGCCCGCGGGTCCAGGTAGCCCGGCGCCTGCAGTGAGCGCCGGGCGCTGCCGTCCCCGAGCACGAGAAGGCCCAGCCCCGGCTCGACACCGGCCAGCCGACGCCCCAGCGCGGCGCACTCGTCGGGAGTCGCCTCCTCGGGCACGGCGTGGGCGTCCACGGCCCCGGACCAGCCGGCCCGTGCGAGGAGCCAGGCGCCCAGGGTGAGCGAGAGCGGGAGCGCGGCAGGGCCGCCGGCGTCAGGGCCCAGCGCCACCCGGACGTCCACGCCGTACGGGCCCAGGCTGCCGGCCGCCCCCGACTCGAACGTCGCTCGCGGCCCGGGGCCGACCACGGTGACCCGGCCGACGCCGACGTCGAGCATTTGCCCGACGGCGGCGTCGCACGCGGTACGCATCCCGTCCAGCTCGGTCGCGGCACCGGCGGCCACCTCGGGAACGAGCAGCGGAGGGCTCGGGCAGAGGGCGGCAGCGAGCAGCACGGACGCTCAGCCGCAGACCGGTGCCGGCATGGCCTCGGGCGGCGGGGCGCCCACGGTCGGCATTCCGAGTGCGATCCCGCGCGTCGCCGGACCACGCCCGGCGCGGGCCTCCCACGCGTCGCCCGCTCGCGTACGCCGGACCTCGAGCGTCGGCCCGTCCGCCACCAGGTGGTGCGGCGCGGCCCGCGTGACCTCGACCGTCACCACGTCTCCGGGCCGTACCTCGCGGTCAGCGGGCGGGGCGAAGTGCACGAGCCGGTTGTCCGGGGCGCGCCCGGTCAGGCGTCGGGTGGCCGCGTCCTTGCGGCCCTCACCCTCGGCGACGAGCAGCTCGAGGCGGCGTCCGACCTGACGCCGGTTCTCCGCCCAGGAGATCTCCTCCTGCAGGGCCACCAGCCGGTCGTACCGCTCCTGGACGACCGCTTTGGGCACCCGGCCGTCGAGGTCCGCGGCCGGCGTCCCGGGTCGGGTCGAGTACTGGAACGTGAACGCCTGGGCGAACCGGGATGCCCGGACGACGTCGAGCGTCTGCTCGAAGTCGGCGTCGGTCTCGCCGGGGAACCCCACGATGATGTCGGTCGAGATCGCCGCGTCCGGCATCGCCGCCCGGACCTTCTCGATGATCCCCAGGTAGCGCTCCTGGCGGTACGAGCGCCGCATCGCCCGCAGGACCCGCGACGACCCGGACTGCAGCGGCATGTGCAGCTGCGGCATCACGTTCGGCGTCTCGGCCATCGCGGCCAGGACGTCGTCGGTGAAGAACGCCGGATGGGGGCTGGTGAACCGGACCCGTTCGAGCCCCTCGACCTCGCCGCACGAGCGCAGCAGCCGGCCGAACGCCCGCCTGTCGCCGAACTCCACCCCGTACGAGTTGACGTTCTGGCCCAGCAGCGTCACCTCGAGCACACCCTCGGCGACGAGTGCCTCGACCTCGGCCAGGACGTCACCGGGCCGACGGTCCCGCTCGCGCCCCCGCAGCGCGGGCACGATGCAGAACGTGCACGTGTTGTTGCAGCCCACGCTGATCGACACCCACGCGGCGTACGGGGACTGGCGCCGGGTCGGCAGCGTGGACGGGAAGACCTCGAGGGACTCGGCGATCTCGACCTGGGCCTCGTCGGCGACGCGGGCCCGTTCGAGCAGGACGGGCAGCGACCCGATGTTGTGCGTGCCGAAGACCACGTCCACCCAGGGGGCGCGCCGAGTGATCTCGCCCTGGTCCTTCTGCGCCAGGCACCCGCCGACTGCGATCTGCATGCCCGGGTTCGCGGTCTTGGCCGGACGCAGGTGGCCGAGGTTGCCGTACAGGCGGTTGTCGGCGTTCTCCCGGACCGCGCAGGTGTTGAACACGACCACATCCGCGGGGCCGCCCTCGTGCGCCCGGACGTACCCGGCGTCCTCGAGCAGGCCCGCCAGTCTCTCCGAGTCGTGGACGTTCATCTGGCAGCCGTACGTCCGCACCTCGTAGGTGCGGGCTGCGCCGGGGTTCAGAGACGTCATGGCTCCCCCAGGGTAGGGGCGGCCGCCCGGAGCGGGCACTGCCGGACCCGGCCGCCGGGGAGCAGCCACAGGCCCCGTTTCCGCATCGTGACCCAGGTGGGGATTACCGGCTCGCGCCGGGCGGGTAGTTTGCCCTGCCATGACGGAGACCTCAGCCCGTGGCCCGGCGACCCCCGTGGACACCGAGCGCCCGCTGGTGGTCATGGACCACGTGGACAAGTACTTCGGGCACCTGCACGTTCTCCAGGACATCAACCTGGTGGTCCAGCGCGGCGAGGTCGTCGTCGTGATCGGGCCGTCCGGGTCGGGCAAGTCCACGCTCTGCCGGACGATCAACCGGCTCGAGCCGATCGACTCCGGCACGATCAGCGTCGACGGCGAGCCCCTGCCTGCGGAGGGCAAGGACCTCGCCCGGCTGCGCTCGGACGTCGGCATGGTCTTCCAGTCCTTCAACCTGTTCAGCCACAAGAGCATCCTCGACAACGTCACGCTCGGGCCGATCAAGGTGCGGGGCCGCCCGAAGGCCGAGGCCGAGAGGCGGGGTCGTGAGCTGCTCGACCACGTCGGCATCGCCGACCAGGCCGACAAGATGCCGGCGCAGCTCTCCGGCGGCCAGCAGCAGCGCGCCGCGATCGCGCGCGCACTGGCGATGGACCCCAAGATCATGATGTTCGACGAGCCCACGTCCGCGCTCGACCCCGAGATGATCAACGAGGTGCTGGACACCATGCGCCGGCTCGCCTCCGAGGGCATGACGATGATCGTCATCACCCACGAGATGGGGTTCGCGAAGTCCGCCGCGAACCGCGTCGTGTTCATGGACGGCGGACGGATCGTGGAGGAGAACTCGCCCCACGAGTTCTTCTCCAGCCCGCGCAGCGACCGCGCGCGGGACTTCCTGTCGAAGATCCTCAGCCACTAGGCGGCGGGGCACAGGGGGCTGGTTACGCGCACGGTGCGATGTCCGGGATCAGAACCGAGAGAGGAACCACCATGGGGATGCGAACGATCGGGATGGTGCTCGCGGCACCTCTCCTGGCCTTCGGGCTGACCGCCTGCGGCAGCGACGACGGCGGCGAGACCGAGGCCAACACGGACGCGAAGTTCAAGTCCGGGACGACGATGGCCAAGCTCAACGAGGCCGGCAAGGTCACGATCGGGATCAAGATCGACCAGCCCGGCATCGGCTTCATGGACCCGGCCACCCAGGAGCCCGAGGGCTTCGACGTCGAGATGGGCAAGTACGTCGCCGCCGAGCTCGGCATCGAGGAGGACGACATCGAGTTCAAGGAGACGGTGTCGGACAACCGCGAGCCGTTCCTCCAGAAGGGCACGGTCGACCTGGTCCTCGCCTCGTACTCGATCGTCCCCGAGCGCCGGGCGATCGTCGGCCAGGCCGGTCCGTACTACGTGACCGGGCAGCAGCTGCTCGTCCGCGAGGAGGACAAGAACAAGATCAAGGGCCCGGAGGACGCCAAGGGCATCAAGGTGTGCTCGGCAGAGGGCTCCACGTCGATCGAGACGATCGAGAAGGAGTACGGCGCCACGCCGGTCCCGTTCGCCACGTACACCGAGTGCGTGCAGCAGCTCAAGAGCGGCGCCGTGGACGCGGTGACCACGGACGGCGCGATCCTGCTCGGGTACGAGGCGGACGCCCCTGACGAGCTTCAGGTCGTCGGGCCCGAGTTCAGCGAGGAGCGCTACGGCATCGGCTTCAAGAAGGGCGACGACGCCATGTGCACGTTCCTCCAGGACACGATCGAGAAGTCCTACGAGGACGGCACCTGGGAGCAGGCGTTCGAGGACACGCTCGGCAAGTCCGGCGTGAAGACGCCCGAGCCCCCGAAGGTCGACGCGAACTGCTGACGGGAAGGGCAGACGGCCAGGGGTGTTTCGCGCCACGACGAGGTGAGTGACGCAGCGTGGACGTGCTGATCGACAACTTCGGGGAGATCCTCGAGGGCTTCCGGACGACGTTGGCCCTCTTCGCCGCCTCGGCGGTGATCGCGCTGCTGCTGGGCACCGTGCTCGGGGCCATGCGCGTCTCCCCGGTCCCGGTGCTCCGGGCGGCCGGCACGGTCTACGTCAACGTGGCGCGGAACACCCCCCTGGTCGTCGTGTTCCTTCTCGTCGTCTTCTGCCTGCCCGAGCTGGGCGTCCAGCTCTCGTTCTTCGTCCGGGCGAGCATCGCGCTGAGCCTCTACACGGCGTCGTTCGTGTGCGAGGCGGTCCGCTCGGGCGTGAACGCGGTCTCCACCGGGCAGTCGGAGGCGGCGCGCGCCGTGGGCATGACGTTCGGGCAGTCGCTCGGGCAGATCGTGCTGCCGCAGGCGTTCCGCACGGTCATCCCCCCACTCGTGAGCATCCTCATCGCCCTGGCGAAGAACACCTCGATCGCGTCTGCCTTCGGCGTCATCGAGGCCACCGCGCTCATGAAGGGGTTCATCCGTGACAACCCCGGCGACATCTACGCCATCTTCTTCGGCTTCGCCGCCGGGTACGTGCTGATCACGCTGAGCCTCGCCGGCATCGCTCGGCTGATCGAGTCGAAGGTGGCGATCGTGCGATGACCTCGGTCCTCTACGACGTCCCTGGTCCACGCGCCCGCCGCCGCCAGCGGATCGGCGGCACTCTCGGCACGCTGGCGGTGCTCGCCATCTGCGCCGCTGCGGTCTGGAAGCTGGCGTCCGAGGGGCAGTTCGAGGGCAAGCTGTGGGAGCCGTTCACGGACCCGGCCTACCTCGAGGCGCTGGCGCGCGGGCTGGGGGCGACGATTCGGGCGGCCGCGCTCGCCATCGTCCTCGCGCTCGTGTTCGGTGCGCTGTTCGCGACGGCGCGGCTGTCCGAACGCGCGTGGGTACGCCTTCCCGCCACCACGGTGATCGAGTTCTTCCGTGCGGTGCCCCTGCTGCTCCTGATCCTGTTCCTCTACCTCGGCTTCGCCGAGTCGTTCGAGGCGTTCGGCGACGCGCTGGACGACGCGGTCCCGGCCACCGTCTCGGGGATCCTCGGGGCGGAGGACATGGACGTGCTCGGCCCGCTCGTCATCGGCCTCATGCTCTACAACGGGGCCGTGCTGGCCGAGGTGTTCCGGGCCGGCATCCTCGCCGTCTCCCGGGGACAGGCCGAGGCCGCGTACTCGGTGGGCCTGCGCAAGTCGCAGGTGATGCGGCTCATCCTGGTGCCTCAGGCCGTACGGATCATGCTGCCGGCGATCGTCAGCCAGTGCGTGGTGGCCCTCAAGGACACCTCGCTCGGCTTCGTCATCGCGTACTACGAGCTCGTGCAAACCGGCAAGGGCATCTACACCGCGAACTTCAACATCATCCCGACGGCTCTCGTCGTGGCAGCCATCTACATCTCACTCAACATGTCTGTCTCGTACCTCGCCGTCTGGCTGGAGCGGCGCCAGTCGCGGCGCTACGGGAGACAGGCCGTCACCCAGGCCGAGGCCGCGGTCGACGTCGCCTGACGCCCGGACACGGCGGGTTCCCGTCGCGCCCGCTGGCGCGCCGCTTTCCCACGTGGACGCGGTCTCGTGCCCCGTGCTGCTGCTGCAGGGCCTGGAGGACGAGGTGGTACCGCCCTCGCAGTCCGAGACGTTCGCCGACGCGCTGGAGCGCAAGGGCATCCCGTACGCGTACCTCGCGTTCGAGGGTGAGCAGCACGGCTTCCGTCGCGAGCACACCCAGGTCGCCGCGCTGGAGGCGGAGCTGTCCTTCTACGGCCAGGTCCTCGGGTTCGACACGCCAGGCGCCTGACGAGCCGTCGCTACTCGACCGGCCCGTACTCGCTGCGGGTGTCGATGACGTCGCCGAAGAGCTGCCAGCGCTCGCCCTTGAAGCGCATGAGCTGCATGCTCTCGATGGGGAACCCGTCGTCCTTCGCGGTGTTGAGCGTGACGCTCGGCAGCAGCATGCCGACCTCCTCACCCTGGAGGTCGCGCACCGACTTCATCAGGCCCTCGCGGGTCGGGCAGTCCATCTGGTCCAGGGCCTTGTGGAAGCTCTCCGCAGCGGACCAGCCGAAGGCGAAGTACGGGATGTTCGAGTCCGCCTTGGGCGCGTACTTCGCCATCTTCTCCTTGTAGACCTTCATCGCCGGGTCGTCGGCCCACTGCGGGTCGGACGGGTCCTTGTAGAAGGTCGCAGACACGATGTCCTGGACCTTGTCGTACCCCACGGGCTCGAGGACCGTCGGCGAGGACGAGACGTTGTTGACGATGTGCAGCGGGTCCCAGTCCGTCTGCGCGGCCTCGGCCGCCAGCGCCTGGCTGCCGAACTTCGGCGTCGTGATGTCGAGGAACACGTCCGCACCGGACTTCGCGAGGTTGTTCACCTGCGGCTCGACCGTCGGGTCGGTGACCTCGTAGCTCTCCTCGGCGACGACCTCGATGTCCGTGCCCTTGATCGCCTCGGTGAACCCGGAGAACAGGTCCTTGCCGAAGTCGTCGTTCTGGTAGAGCACGGCGACCTTGGCCTTGGGCTCGTTCTCGTCGAGGTACTGCGCGTACACGCGGGCCTCGGAGACGTAGTTGGGCTGCCAGCCGATCGTCCACGGGAACTGCTTCGTGCCCGTCCCCCACTTCGAGGCGCCCGTGGCGACGAACACCTGGGGCACCTTGCGCTGGTTCGCGTACTCGCGGACCGCGGTGGTGGAGGGGGTACCGAGCGTCTGGAACAGCGCGAACACCCGGTCCTGCTCGATGAGCCGGCGGGACTCCTCCACCGCCTTCGGCGGAAGGTAGCCGTCGTCGCGGATCGTGTAGTCGATCTTGCGCCCGTCGATGCCGCCCTTCTCCGCGTTCATGTAGTCGAAGTACGTACGGACGCCGGCGCCGATGTCGCCGTACGCGGAGGCCGGGCCGGACAGCGGGTAGATGCCGCCGAGCTTGATGCTGTCCTTCGTGATGCCGGTGGTGTCCTGGCCCTTGCACCCGGCCGCCGCCGCGTCGCCGCCGCCCTCGGAGCCGCGCTGGCTGCACCCGCTGAGCAGCAGCGCCGCCGCAGCCGCGCAGGCCACACCCCGCAGGGCTACGGCTCGCGGGCCCGTTCCTCGTCGGGCTGGTCCTCGGACGGCACGGCGACGCACGGTGGGGGTACGCACGGGGGGACTCCCCTCTCGGGATCGGACGGTGGTCAGGCGCCGGGCGGCGACGCGGCAGAAGTGGCGGGCGCAGACGCGGCGGGCGCGGCAGAAGCGGTACGGGCCGGCCGGACGCGGGCGCCCAGCCGGCCGAGCAGCCCGGCGACCCCGGTAGGGGCGACGAGCATCACCGCGATGAGCAGCAGGCCGAAGACGATGCCGGGCGCGGCCTCGTTGACGTCCTGCGCCAGGCTCGGCACGAAGACGACGAACGCGGCACCGAAGACGGGGCCGGACACCGAGGCGAGGCCACCGACGACGAGCCCGGACAGCAGGCTGATGGACAGGGCGATCGGGAAGGAGTCCGGCGCGACGAACCCGATGATCCACGTGAAGAGCGCGCCGGCGATGCCCGCGTACATGGCGCTCCAGGCGAAGACCATCGTCTTGTACCGGGACAGCGAGACGCCCATCACCTCGGCAGCCACCGGGTTGTCCCGGAGCGCGAGCAGGGCGCGGCCGACGCGGCTGCGCAGCAGGAACCGCGCGCCGAGGAAGCAGGGCACCGCGATCGCCAAGGCGAGCAGGTACACCCACTGGTCGTCGGCGAGACCGCTCCACCCGGGTGCGACGGGCTTGTCCACGGTGAGCCCCATCGAGCCGCCGGTGACGGGCTCGAACCGCTTGAGAAGCGGCGGCGTGATGACGGCGAGGGAGAGCGTCACCAGGGCGAGGTAGAGGCCGTGCAGCCGCAGAGCGGGTAGGCCGAACGCGTACCCGAGCCCGAAGGCGAGGACCGCCACGACCGGCAGCGTGGCCAGGTGCGGCATGTCGAACCGGTCGACGAGGATCGCCGTGCCGTACGCCCCGGCTGCGAAGAACGCCCCGTGGCCCAACGAGATCTGGCCGCCGTACCCGACGAGCAGGTTGAGCCCGAGCAGCGCGACCGCGTACACGACGACCTGGCTGATCTGGAAGACGTGGAACGGCGGGAAGTAGTACGGCACGTAGAGCAGCACGCCGATCAGCGCGACGATCCCCAGCCGGCGCACACGGGTCGGGGTCGCGGCCGAGGTGAGCCCGGTGAGGGCGCTCATACCCGCGCCACCGCCGCCCGGCCGAACAGGCCCTGGGGCCGCACGAGCAGGACGCCGAAGATGATGACCAGGGGCACGGCGATCTTCAGGTCGGAGCCGATGACGTCCACGTACGCGCCGGCGAGCGTCTCGAGCACCCCGACGAGCAGGCCGCCGACGATGGCGCCGCCGGGGCTGTCGAACCCGCCGAGGCTGGCCGCGGCGAACGCGTAGATGAGGACGCCGCCCATCATGTTCGGCTCGAGGAAGAGCAGGGGCGCGACGAGGATGCCGGACACCGCGCCGACCGTCGCGGCCAGCCCCCAGCCGAGCATGAGCACGCGGCCGGTCCGGATGCCGACGAGACGGGCCGAGCCAGGGTTGTCCGCGACGGCGCGCATGGCGAGCCCGAGCCTCGTGTGCGTGAAGAGCACGTAGAGCAGGCCCATGACCGCGGCCACCACGGCGAGGACGCCGAGCGTCTGAAGGCTCAGCTGCACCCCACCGAGGTCCAGCGACCTGGTCGGGAACGGGTCGGGGAACGACTTGACCGTGAACGTCCAGACGAACCCCGCCGCGGCGTTGACGAGGATGAACAGCCCGACGGTGACGATGACGAGGCTGAGCTCGGAGCCGCCCTCGACCGGACGGATCACCAGGCGCTCGATGAGCATGCCCCCGACGAACGAGACCGCGAGGGTGAGGGGCAGGGCCCCCCAGAACGGCACGCCCCAGCTCACGAGCTGCCAGACGAGGTACGTGGAGAACATCGCCATCTCGCCTTGGGCGAAGTTGACGATGTGGGTGAAGCGGTAGATGAGCACGAGCGCGAGCGCGAGGCTCGCGTAGATGGCGCCGGAGCCGAGCCCCTGGACGACCTGCTGCAGTACGTCGACCATGCCGACCCCTAGACCGTGTAGCCCAGGTAGGCGCTCGCGACACGGTCGTCGGAACGGATCTGCTCGGCCTCTCCCGAGAGCACCATGTGCCCTGTCTCCAGCACGTACGCGACGTCGGCGATCTCGAGCGCGAGGTTGGCGTTCTGCTCGACGAGCACCACCGTGGTCCGTTCCTCCTCCTGGATCGCGCGGACGATGCCGAACAGCTCACGGGTGACGAGCGGGGCGAGGCCGAGGGAGGGCTCGTCGAGCAACAGCAGCCGGGGCCGCAGCATGAGCGCGCGGGCGATCGCCAGCATCTGCTGCTCGCCGCCGGACAGGCTGCCGGCGGTCTGGCGCATCCGGTCCCTCAGCGCGGGAAAGTGGTCCTGCATCCGGCGCAGGTCGGCGTCCACCTCGTTCCGTCCCCTGTCCCCGCGGCGCCGGACGTACGCGCCGAGGCGGAGGTTGTCCTCCACGCTGAGCGAGGCGAACGTGCCGCGCCCCTCGGGGACGTGCGCCACCCCGAGCCGGGCCACCGCCTCGGCGGACCTGCCCACGAGCGAGGTGCCGTCCAGGTCGACCCGGCCGGTGCAGCGCACCCCACCCGAGAGCGCGCGCAGCGTCGTCGTCTTGCCTGCCCCGTTCGCGCCGAGGATCGCGCAGACCTCGCCCTCGCGGACGGTCAGGTCGACGCCGTGCAGCACCTTCACCGCGCCGTACCCGGCGTACAGGTCAGCGACGTCGAGCAAGGGCCGCGCCGGGGCGGGCTCGGTGGGCACGGCCTCCGACGTGGTGTCGGTGGCCCGCACTGCCTCGGCGGCTCCGGTCGTTCCTTCGGCAGTCACGCGGCCACCCCGAGGTAGGCCTCGACGACGGCCGGGTCACGCTGCACCTCGTCCGGTGTGCCCTCCGCGATCACCCGGCCGAGGTCGAGGCAGACCACGCGGTCGCTGAGCCCCATGACGAACCCCATGTGGTGCTCGACGACGACCATCGTGATGTCGAAGTCACGCCGGATCGCCCGGATCACCTCGGCCAGCTCGCCGACCTCGGCATGGCTCAGCCCGTTCGCAGGCTCGTCGAGGAGGAGCAGGCGGGGTTGGGCGGCCAGCGCCCGGGCGAGCTCGACCCGCTTGAGCGTCCCGTACGGCAGGCCGGCGGCAACGTGGTCGGCCACCTCGCTGAGGGACAGGCGGCTCAACAACGCGTCCGCCTCCTGGCCCAGGCGCGCCTCCTCGTCCCGGACGCGGCGCAGGCGCAGCGGTGCCCCGAGGAAGCCCGAGCGGCCGCGGTGGTGGGCACCGACCATGACGTTCTCCCGCACCGTCATCGTCGGGAACAGCCCGAGGTTCTGGAACGTCCGGGAGATGCCGTGCGCGGCGATCTCGTGGACGGGTAGCCGGAGCAGGTCCTGCCCCTCGTACCTGATGGTGCCCTGGGTCGGCGTGTACAGCCGGGACAGGCAGTTGAAGAACGTGGTCTTGCCGGCACCGTTCGGCCCGATGAGACCGACCACCTCGCCTGCCTCCACCCGGAAGCGGGCGCCGTCGAGGGCCGCGATCCCGTGGAAGCGGACGGTCAGGTCGTCGATCTCGAGCAGGGCCATCGGCATCGTCCTCCGGCGTGGCCCGCGATGGGACCCGCCCTCGAAAAGTGGGCAATGCCACACGTTCCTAACCAAATCGGACGGACCTGGCAAGGGGCCCGAAGGTAAAATCCGAATCTGATTCGGTCGTCTCGAGCGTGCTCCAGATGCCCCGGACCCGAACGCGGGCCGTGACCGGGGCGTCACCCGGAGCCCCACTCGGGCCGGGCAGGGCCCACGGCAGCCCCAGGTCAGCGCTCCGCGACCTCGCAGATGCCCGCGATGAGGACGAGCGCGGCCTCGACGAGCTCGGCTCGCTCCCCCTCGTCGTCGCACCGCACGATCTCCCGGCCGATCTCGGCGATGGAGGTGGTCAGCACGGCCACCAGCGCCCGCTGGGCCGGCCGCTCCTCGGTCTGCAGCAGCACCGCGTTCTGCCGCAGCCACTCGCACGTGTTCTGGCGCCTGAGCAGCTCGAACCCGGGCGGCCCGTCGCCGCTGAGGAAGAGCACGGCCACGTCGCGCCGCGCCCAGCTGCCCTCCAGGTACGCCCGGGCCCCGGCGACGAACAGCTCGGTCGGGTCGTCCTCGCCCTCCTGGCGCCGGGCGGCGACCGCCTCCGACGCGACCTGCTCGAGCGCCAGCCGATGGTCCTCCCACAGGGCGAGGAAGAGGTCGACCTTGCCGCCGAAGTGGTGGTAGAGGCTGCCCACGCTCGCGTCCGCGCGGCGTACGACCTCGACGATGCTCGCGGCGGAGTAGCCCTGCTCGGCGAACACGGAGCGTGCCGAGGCGAGCAGCGCCGCACGCGTCGCCCCCGCCCGGCCCCCCTGCCGCGCAACCTGCTGGGGGACTTGGTCGCTGCCGCTCATCGAGCCTCCGCTCGTCCGACCGAGGCCGCCCCGAGGGGTGGGCGGAGGGCCTCAGTGGGTTGCCCTGTGCCTCGACATCATGCCTAGAATCCGATTCGGTTTCGACGAGGACGCGGTTCGGGACCCGGGAGGGCCCAGGGAGGTGGCGCCGGATGGACCTGTCGTACGGCACCGAGGCCGAGCAGTTCCGTGGGGAGCTCACCACCTGGCTCGCGGAGAACCTCCCGGCCGCCTGGCGCGAGCCCGGCTTCTGGCAGCAGACCGACCCGGACGAGGGCTTCCGGCTGCGCCGGGAGTGGGAGGCCGAGAAGGCGCGCGCCGGGCTCGCCGGCATCGCCTGGCCGGTGGAGTACGGCGGACGCGGCGGCACTCCGGCCCAGAAGGCCGTCTACGACGAGGAGATGGCCCGAGCACGGGCACCGCTCACCGTGAACGGGCTCGGGCTGACCTACCTCGCCCCCACCGTGATGGCCATCGGGACGCACGAGCAGAAGCGCGACATCGTCCGCCCCCTGCTGCACAACGAGGTCATCTGGTGCCAGGGGTTCTCCGAGCCGGACACGGGCAGCGACCTCGCGAGCGTGTCCACCCGGGCGGTCGCCGACGGCGACGAGTACGTCGTGGACGGGCAGAAGGTGTGGACGTCCAACGCGCGGCACGCCGACCGCATGTTCGCTCTCGTCCGTACCTCGCAGGAGGAGCGCAAGCACGAGGGGCTCACCATGCTGCTCGTCGACCTCCACCGGCCCGGCGTGGAGGTCCGGCCGCTCAAGCAGATGAGTGGGGCGCTCGACTTCGGCGAGGTGTTCCTCTCCGGCGTCCGGGTGCCCCGCACCCAGGTCCTCGGTCGCGAGGGCGAGGGGTGGCAGGTCGCGATGCTGCTGCTCTCGTTCGAGCGCGGCGCGTCAGGCATCGGCCAGTACACGACGTTCCGCCGCGAGCTGGACGACATCGTGGGTCTGGCCCACCGCCTCGAGCGCGACGGACGGCCCGCCGCGCACGACCCGGTGCTGCGCCAGCGCATCGCGCAGTCCGTCATCGAGCTGGAGACGCTGCGCCTGCACGCGCAGCACGTGCTCACCAAGGTCGAGCAAGGTCAGGACCTCGGTGCGGAGTCGTCGCTCACCAAGCTGCAGTGGAGCGAGACCCACCAGGACCTCGGCGAGCTGTTCACCGACGTCGCAGGCCCCGACCACCAGGTACGCCACCCCGCGGACGGGCTCGACCTGGCCGCCCTGCAGCGGGCCTTCCTGTGGTCCCGGTCGGAGACGATCTGGGGCGGTAGCTCGCAGGTCCAGCGCAGCATCGTGGCCGAGCGCGTGCTCGGCCTGCCTCGGTAGAGGGGAGTCTCGTGTACTTCGCCCTGACAGAGGAGCAGCGGGCGCTGCAGGACGGCGTCCGCGCGCTGCTCGCCGACCGTTTCCCCCTCTCGGCCGTGCTCGAGGTGTACGACGACCCGGGCGGCGACGCCGACCCGGACGTGCTGTGGAAGGCCGTCAGCGAGCAGGGCTGGCTCGCCGTGCTCGTCCCCGAGGAGCACGAGGGGCTCGGCCTCGGGCTGCTCGACGCCGCCGCGATCGCCCGCTGCTGGGGAGCCGCCTGTGGGGTAGGCCCCTGGCTGCCGACCATGGTGGGTGCCGAGCTGGTCCGTCTCGGCGGTGATACGGCGCAGCAGGCCGCGTGGCTGCCCCGGGTGGCCGCGGGCGAGGTGCGGC
>JBOGEN010000189.1:0-2661 GCA_050743265.1 Actinomycetes bacterium | reverse complement strand
GGGCTGGGGCTGGCGGGGTGCTCGGCGTCGGCGCGGTGGCCGGCTGGGGCTCCGCGGTCGGGGCGCTGCTCGCGCCCTGCTTCGCCGAGGCGGACTTGGCGGACGTCTTCTTGGGCGGGGCCGCCGCACCGTCCGCCGGGAAGTTCTCCTTGAGCTTGCGCACGACCGGCGCCTCCACCGTGGAGGACGCCGACCGGACGAACTCTCCGAGCTCCTGGAGCTTGGCCAGGACGACCTTGCTCTCGACCCCGAGCTCCTTGGCGAGTTCGTAGACCCGGACCTTTGCCACTTCGCTCCCGTCTCGGTCCGGGTTGCGGTGGGGCCCGGACCGTCACTACTTCATGGGCGTGCTCATCGCTGTGCGCTCATCGAGCGTTCATCGTTTCTGCTCGCTCCCGACTCGACGTGACAGCTGTCACCTGGCGGACTCGACCTGCTCGAGGTACGACCGCAGCGCGCCGGTGTCGAGCGGCCCCGCGACCCTGAGGGCTCGTGGGAACGCCCGACGGCGCTCAGCGAGATCGAGGCACCGCAGGTCGAGGTGGATGGACGCGCCTCGCCCCGGCACATGCCCGCCCGGGTCCGGGAGGCAGGCACGGAGGCCCTTGTCCCAGCCCGCGACGACTCGCAGCAGGTCAGGCTTGAACGCACGAACTCGGCAGCCGACGCATGTCCGGACAGGACCCGTCACAGCGTCTGAGGCCGAACTCCGCTCGCCCAAACCCGGGTCAGTCTAGCGTGCCCGTCACCGAGTCGGCGCGGACGTCCGGTTGGATGTCGATGCGCCACCCCGTCAGCCGGGCGGCGAGCCTGGCGTTCTGGCCCTCCTTGCCGATGGCCAGGGAGAGCTGGTAGTCGGGCACCACGACCCGTGCCGACCGCTCCTCGGCGTCCAGCACGGTCACGGAGCTCACCCGGGCCGGCGACAACGCGTTACCGACGAACTGCGCCGGGTCGTCCGACCAATCCACGATGTCGATCTTCTCCCCGTGCAGCTCGGCCATGACGTTGCGGACCCGACTGCCCATGGGCCCGATGCACGACCCCTTGGCGTTGACCCCCTGGCGGTGGGACCGTACGGCGATCTTCGTGCGGTGACCGGCCTCGCGGGCGATCGCGGCGATCTCCACGGACCCGTCCGCGATCTCGGGGACCTCGAGCGCGAACAGCTTGCGGACGAGGTTCGGGTGCGTCCGGGAGAGCACGATCGACGGCCCGCGGACGCCCTTGCGGACGTTCACCACGTAGCAGCGGATGCGGGAGCCGTGCTTGTAGTTCTCGCCCGGGACCTGCTCGGCCGGCGGCAGCACGCCCTCGACCTTGCCGAGGTCGACGTGGACGTGCCGCGGGTCGGCGCCCTGCTGGATCACGCCCGCGACGATGTCGCCCTCCCGGCCGGCGTACTCGCCGTAGGTGAGCTCCTCCTCCGCGTCGCGCAGCCGCTGCAGGATGACCTGCTTCGCCGTCGTCGCGGCGATGCGGCCGAACCCGACAGGCGTGTCGTCGAACTCCCGGACGAGGGCACCCTCCTCGTCCGTCTCGGCCGCCCAGACGCGGACCTCGCCGCTCGTGCGGTCGAGCTCGACCCGGGCCTGCGTGTACGCGCCCTCGGTGTGGTGGTACGCGATGAGGAGCGCGGACTCGATGGCCTCGCAGACAAGGTCGAAGGAGATGTCCTTCTCCCGCTCCAGCCCCCGCAACGCGGCCATGTCGATGTTCACGACGCTCCTCCCTCGTGCCGTCGGAACTCGACCTGGACGCGGCCCCCGCCCAGGTCTGCGTAGGCGACCTCGCGCCGCCCCTCCGGAAGGTCGAGCACCACGCCGGCATCGTCGGCCTGCACCACCCGGCCGGTGACGGCGCCCTCCCCGGCCACGTCCACGGTCACCAGGCGGTCGAGCGCGCGACGCCAGTGGCGGGGCTGGGTCAGCGGTCGGTCCACCCCTGGCGAGGTGACCTCGAGCACATACGGGGTGCCGCTCATCGCGTCGGCCGCGTCCAGCGCCTCGGACACCGCGGTGCTCACCCTGGCCACGGCGTCGAGGCCGACCCCCCCGTCCGCGTCGACGACCACCCGCAGGACGCGGCGTCGGCCCGCGGGCGTGACCTCGACGTCCTCGAGGTCCATCCCCTCCGAGACGACCACCGGCTCGATCACGGTGAGCACCTCGGCGCGGTCCCGGGTGTCGCGTGGGCTGCGGCTCATCGGGACCTCCTCGCCTGCTCTGGTGTTGTCTGTTGCCGGGGCCGCCTCGCGGGGCCGACCTGACAGGGCCGACCGGCCGTCTCCGACCAGCCTGCCCGTCTGACCAGGTCGCCTCACGAGGCGTGCCCGTCCTGCCACCCTAGCGGCTCCCCGGCATCATTCCGCGGGACGCCAACGTGGGAAGATCTGGCCGGCAACCGAGCGTGGCGGGAGGGTGGCGTGCACGACGTGCGGCCGACGCGGCGCCACCTGCTCACCACCGCGGTCGGCCTCAGCGCGGCCGGGGGGCTCGCGGGTGTCGCCGGGTGTAGCGACGACGCGGCGCAACGGCCCGACCCCGTCCAGATGCTCGTCACGCGCATCGTCCGGCAGGAGCGCCGGCTGCTCGCCCTGGCGGAGGCCACCGGGCGTGAGCACCCCGGCCTCGCCGCCACTGTCCGTCCGGTGGTCGGCTG
>JBOGEN010000188.1:0-9396 GCA_050743265.1 Actinomycetes bacterium | reverse complement strand
CGTCCGGCCCCGGCTCCTCCGTCGCCAGGCGCAGCAGGCCGGCCAAGTCGTCGGCGCCGGCGATGTCCGGGCCGGACAGCTCGTGCACGCAGCCGATGCCCAGCGCGGCGGCGTGGCGCCGGGTGGCCCGCTGCGCCGTGCGCCGCTGCTCGGGGGTGACGAGGTCGTACGCGGCGCGGCGCAGCGCATGGTGCGCGCCACGGCTCACGTGCCCGGACGGGTCGAAGCCCTCGGCGTGCGCCGCCTCGGGCGCCCGCGCGAGCAGCGCGGACGAGACGACCGCCGAGTGCACGTCCACCCGGGACAGGTACACCGGCCGACCGGGCGCGAGCCGGTCCAGCTCGTCGGTCGTCGGTGGGCGGGCGTCGGCCCAGCGCGTCTCGTCCCAGCCGTGGCCGAGCACGACGCCGTGCGGGCGGCGCCCGGCGTACGCGGCGACCGCGTCGAGCACCTCCTGCCGGGTCGCGCAGCCGGTGAGGTCGAGCCCGTCGAGCACGAGCCCGGTGGCGGTGGCGTGCACGTGGGCGTCGACGAACGCCGGGGCGACGAACGCGCCGCGCAGGTCCACCGTCTCGTCCACGCCGTCCGCGAACGAGGCGGCGGCCTCGTCCGAGCCCACCCAGGCCACCGTGTCGCCCTCGATCACCATCGCGGTCGCACCGGGGGACGCCGGCGCGTACACGTGGCCGGAGCGGAGCAGCGTGCGGTGGGCCTGTCCGGTCATGGCGTCAGTCTGCCTGCTCGGCCACGGGCGGCCCGTCGGTCTGGGCGTCGGATGGCCCATCGTCGGCGAGCCGCGCCTCGAGCAGGGCCCGGACGCCGGGCTCGGCCCGCAGCAGGTCCAGCGCGGCAGAGGCGTGACCCGGCACGTAGCCGTTGCCGACGAGCATGGTCACGTCCGCGGCCAGGCCCTCCGCGCCGAGGGCGGCCGCGGAGAACGAGGTGGCCATCGAGAAGAACACCACGGTGCCGCCCTCGGCGGTGGCGAGAATCGCGCCGTGCTCGCAGCCGGGCACGTCCACACACACCACGGTGACGTCCGCCGGACCGCCCAGCGCCCCCTCCACGGCGGCGGCGAGCGCCACCGGGTCCCGGGCGTCGGCGCGCACCACCTCGTCCGCGAGGCCGGACGCGCGCAGCGCGCTCTCCTCCGCCGGCACGGGCACGACGCCGACGCAGTGCTTCGCGCCGGCACGCCGTGCCGCGGCCAGCGACAGCGACCCGCTCTTGCCGGCCGCGCCCACCACCGCCACCGTCGGGGCCCGGCCGCGGTCGGTGTAGCCGGCGACCACGCGCGCGGTCTGGGCGGGCGCACCGCACACGTCCATGACCGCCATCGCCAGCGGGGTCGGCAGGTCGTCGGGGATCCGTGCGGCGATCGAGCGGCCGAACAGGATCGCGTGCCCCGCGGCCGGCACCTGCTCGGATCGCCCGTCCCAGCCCGCCAGCCCGTCGGTGAGCGCCAGCGGGGTCAGGGTGAGCGAGACGAGCGAGGTCACCCGGTCCCCCACGGTCAGGCCGAGCCCGGACTCGGGGCCGACCTCGTCCACCACACCGACGAGCATGCCCCCGGAGCCGGTGACCGGGTTGTGCATCTTGCCCCGGGTGGCCACGATGCCGGCCACCTCGGCGCGGACCGCGTCCCCGTCCCCGGCGTGCTTGTCGGAGAGCTGGCGGAAGGAGGCCGCGTCCAGGTTGAGGCGCTCCACCCGGAGCCGCACCTCGTCCGGCCAGAGCGCCGGGCTCGGGTCGAGGCGCCACGCGGCCTGCGGCAGTACGCCCTCCGGCTCGAGGACCCGGTGCAGGCCCACGGGCGAGCTCCGGCGCACTCTGCTCACAGCGAGTAGTCCTCTCGTCTAATCTCGGAGATACAGGAAATCTTACGGTCCTTCATTGATCTGGCCGAAGTATTTTCCGTAGGCTGGGCCCTACGGTACGACACCGCCCCTGCTTCCCCCACCGCCCGCCCGGAGGTCCCCCGGTGCCCGACGCCAGCCCGCTCACCGCCGAGCCCGCGCAGCCGTACGCGTACCGGCGCCGCGCTCTCGTGGAGCCCGACTGGACCCGGCTCCCCGGCTGGGCAGAGGTCACCGCGAAGGAGTGGGCCTCGGTCCAGTGGCAGCGCGCCCACTGCGTGAAGAACAGCCGCCAGCTGCGTGCCGTCATGGGCGACCTGCTGGACGACTCCTTCTACGCGGACCTGGAGCGGGACCAGGCCGAGCGCGCCACCATGTCGATGCTGCTGCCGCCGCAGATGCTCAACACGATGGTGCCCTCCACCGAGGGCACGCCCCCGCGCCCCGGCGCTGCATACACCGAGGCGTTCCTCGCGGACCCGATCCGCCGCTACATGCTCCCCGTGTTCAGCGACCGCAGGACGGACTGGCCGAGCCACCCACAGGCCACCCGGGACTCGCTGCACGAGCAGGAGATGTGGGCGGTCGAGGGGCTGACCCACCGGTACCCGACCAAGGTGCTCGCCGAGGTGCTGCCGACCTGTCCCCAGTACTGCGGCCACTGCACCCGGATGGACCTGGTCGGCAACTCCACCCCGGTCATCGACAAGACCAAGTTCGCGTTGAAGCCGGCGGACCGGCTCGAGGAGATGCTCGCGTACCTGCGCGGCTCCCCCGGCGTGCGCGACGTCGTCGTGTCCGGCGGGGACGTGGCGAACATGCCGTTCCCCCGGCTGGAGGGGTTCGTCGACGCGCTGCTCGACATCGAGAACATCCGTGACATCAGGCTCGCCACGAAGGCCCTGATGGGGCTGCCGCAGCACTGGCTCGCCGACGACGTCCGCGCGGGCATGGCCCGGCTCGGAGCCAAGTCCCGGGCACGCGGCGTGCAGATCGCCATCCACACCCACGTCAACCACGTGAACTCCCTCACCCCCCTGGTCGCGGACGCGACCAAGGCGATGCTCGAGACGGGCATCCGCGACGTCCGCAACCAGGGCGTGCTCATGCGCGGTGTGAACGACTCGACGCAGGAGCTGCTCGACCTGTGCTTCGGCCTGGCCGACGAAGCCGCGATCATGCCGTACTACTTCTACCTCTGCGACATGATCCCGTTCTCCGAGCACTGGCGGCTCTCCGTCCGAGAGGCGCAGCGGCTCCAGCACGGGATCATGGGCTACCTGCCCGGGTTCGCCACCCCGCGGATCGTCTGCGACGTCCCGTACGTCGGCAAGCGCTGGGTGCACCAGGTCGCCGAGTACGACGAGGTCCGCGGCATCTCGTACTGGACGAAGAACTACCGCACCGGCATCGAGCGCACCGACCCGGAGGCGCTCGACCGCCGCTACGCCTTCTACGACCCGATCGACGGGCTGCCCGACGAGGGCCGGGAGTGGTGGCGTACCCACGGGGGCGACCACGACGCGGCCCACGCCGAAGCGGTGAGCCGGGCGGCGAGCAGCCGGGCTGCCGCGGAGGCGCTGCTCGCCTGAGCGCGTCGAGCGCGGCCCGACGACGCCGTGAGATCGTGCTGCGATGCCTGAGCAGCAGACGATCGTGTCCGGCCGTGTCTTCTGCGTCGGCGACGCGCGCGGCGACGTCGACACGGCCGCCCACCCTGACCACGGCCTGTACGCCGAGGACACCCGCCACCTCTCCCGCTGGGTGCTGACGTTGGACGGTGCCCTGCCGCAGCCGCTCTCGGACCAGCAGGGCTCCGCCTGGGCACGCCTCCTGCTCGCCCCACCCGCCCGGCGCCACCACGGCCCCGCGTACACGCTGCGGCGAGACCGGCACGTCGCCGCGGACGGCCTCGTCGAGGAGCTCACGCTCACCAGCCACGACCGTGAGCCCCTCACCGTCTCCCTGAACCTGGCGGTCGACACCGACTACGCCGACCTGTTCGAGGTCCGCGGCGTCGCGGACCCACGTCACCGGCAGGTCACCCGGACGGCCGACCCGGGCGGGCTCCACCTCGCCTACCGGCGCGAGTCCTCCGGTGTGGGTTTCGCCGTCGCCACCGCCGTCACCTCCACCGAGCCCACCCGGGCTGACGCGACCGGTCTGCACTGGGACGTGAGACTGCCTCCCGGCGGGCGGTGGACCACCCGGGTGGCCGTGGGAACCCGCGCGGGTGCGCCGACCGCATCCGAGCCGGTCACGTCCTGCGCGGCCGCACGGGACCGCGAGGCGACCGAGCTTGCCCGGTTCAGCGCCGGGGTGGCCGGACGACCGGACGGCTGGGAGGGCTGGGAGGGCCTCGCCCGGTGCTGGGACCAGAGCCTGCGCGACCTCGCCGCCCTGCGCGTTCACCCGCCCGGACGGCCCGACCTGGACGTGCCCGCGGCCGGGCTGCCCTGGTTCTGCACGCTGTTCGGCCGGGACAGCCTGCTCACCTCGTGGTTCGCCCTGCCGTACCTGCCGACGCTCGCCCGCGACACCCTGGACGGCCTCGCCGGGCTGCAGGGCACGGTCGTCGACCCCGCCCGCGAGGAGGAACCCGGCAAGATCCTGCACGAGCTCCGCGGCGGCGAGCTGCCCACCTGCGAGGACCTGCCGTACGGGCGCTACTACGGCACTGTCGACGCCACCCCGCTGTTCCTCTGCCTCCTCGACGCGTACCACCGGGCCACCGAGGACGACGCCCTCGTCCGCCGGCTGGAGGAGCACGCGCGGGCCGCGGTGACGTGGATGACCGACCACGGAGACGCGGACGGCGACGGCTATCTCACCTACGCCGCACACAACGACCGCGGCCTGGCCAACCACTGCTGGAAGGACTCCCCCACCTCGGTCGTGCACCGGGACGGCACGCTGGCCCGCGGGCCGATCGCGGTCGCCGAGGCGCAGGGCTACGCGTACGACGCGTACGTGCGCATCGCACGGCTCGCCCGTGAGGTCTGGGCGGACGAGGCGTTCGCCGCAGCCCTGCACGAGCGTGCCAGCGCCCTGCGCGAGAGGTTTGCCCGTGACTTCTGGCTGCCCGACCTCGGCTACCCCGCGCTCGCCCTGGACGGCGACAAGAAGCCTGTCGACGCGCTCGCGTCCAATGTCGGGCACCTGCTGTGGAGCGGCATCCTGCCGGACGAGCAGGCCGACGCCGTGGCCGCCCGGCTGATGCGGCCCGACATGTTCTCCGGCTGGGGGCTGCGCACGCTGGCCGCGGCCGAGACCGCGTACCACCCGCTCGAGTACCACTGCGGCAGCGTGTGGCCGCACGACACGGCCATCGCCGCGGCCGGGCTGGCGCGCTACGGACACCACGACGCCGCGCGGGCGTTGGCCACCGGCCTGGTCGAGGCCGCCACGCACCTCGACCACCGGCTGCCCGAGGTCTTCGCCGGGTTCGACCGCGACGAGACCGGCGTCCCGGTGGGCTACCCGACCGCGTGCAGCCCGCAGGCGTGGGCGGCGGCCACTCCGCTGCTGCTCGTGACCTGCCTGCGCGCGGCCGGGACGCCCCCCGGCTGACTCGGCCCCTCGAACGTCAGCCCTTGACGCCGCCCGCGGTCAGCCCCGCGACGATCCGGCGCTGGAAGATCAGCACCATGATGACGAGCGGGATCGTCACCACGACGCCGGCCGCCATCTGGGTGCCGAACGGCTGCTGGAACTGCGACTCCCCGGTGAACTTGGCGATCGCCACCGTCACCGGCTCCGAGGCGAGCGTCTGCGACACCTGGCTGGCGATGAGGTACTCGTTCCACGCGTAGATGAACACGAGGATCGCCGCGGTGAACACGCCCGGCGCGGCGAGCGGCAGGATCACGTGCCGGAACGCCTGCCCCGGTGTGCAGCCGTCCACCTTCGCCGCCTGTTCGAGCTCCCAGGGCATCTCGGCGAAGAAACTCGTGAGGATCCAGATCGCCAGCGGCAGCGTGAAGCTGATGTTCGGCAGGATCATCGCCTGGTACTGGTTGATCCACCCGAGGTCCGAGAACAGCTGGAACAGCGGGGTCACGATCGCCACGCCCGGGAACATCGCCGTGGCGAGAACCGCGCCGAGGACGAGGAACTTACCCCGGAACTGCAGCCGCGCCAGGGCGTACGCGGTGAAAATGCCGATCGTCATGCCCAGCAGCGTGGACGTGGTCGCGATGATCACGCTGTTGCGCAGGGCGTACCCGAAGTTGTTCTTCCCGCTGAAGACCGCACGGAAGTTGTCGAACGAGACCTGCGCCGGCCACAGGTCGTTGTTGAAGATGGCGTCCGGCGCCTTGAGGCTCGACACGACCATCCAGTAGAAGGGCGCCAGGCAGTACACGGCGATGAACAGCACGCCGACGACGAGCCCGATGTTCGTCCAGGTGAACCGCGGCCGCCGGCGTACGACGGGCTTGGCCTCACTGGTCTGGCCGGAATCGAGGGTGGTCGTGGTCATCACTTCACCTCGCGTTGCTGGGTGGCGATGACGTTCGTGCCGAGCAGCTTCACGAACAGGTACGCGCACAGGAAGATGAACAGGAACGTGAGGGTCGACAACGCGGACCCGTACCCGGCCTCGAGGTTTCCGATCGCGGTCTCCACGACGAGGATCGACAAGGTCGTCGTGTCGTTGGCCCCGTTCGTGAGGATCGCCGGCAGGTCGTAGATACGCAGCACGTCGAGCATGCGGAACAGCACCGCCACCATGAGAGCGGGCTTGACCATCGGCAGCGTGATCTCCACGAACCGACGCCAGGCGCTGGCGCCGTCCACCTTCGCCGCCTCGTACAGCTCGTCAGGGATGATCTGCAACCCGGCGAGGAGGAGCAACGCGACGAACGGCGCGGTCTTCCACACGTCGGCGAAGATGATCGCCCACTTGGCCGGCCACTCGCTCCCGGTCCAGAGGATCTCCTGTCCGATCAGGTGGTTGAGCACCCCGTTGGGCTCGAGGATCCAGCCCCACATCACCGCGGTCACGGCAGTCGGGATCGCCCACGGCACCAGCACGCTCGTCCGGATGAGCCCGCGGCCGCGCAGCGCCCGGTGCATGACGAGCGCCATCGAGAAGCCCAGCAGGACCTCGAGCCCGACGCTGACCACGGTGAAGAACACCGTGACCTGGAGCGACTCCCAGAACACGTCGCTGTCCGCGCCCCACAGCGCGTCCGTGTAGTTCTCGAAGCCGACGAACGCCGGCGTTCCGCCGATCGGGTCGTCGAAGAACGACCGGTAGAGCGCGCGGACGATCGGATACCCGACCACGAGACCCAGTGCGAGGACCGTCGGCACGATCAGCCAGACCGCAAGCCGCCTGTCCCCCCGCGAGGCCCGGTCGCGACGAACGGACCTCGGCGGCCCGTCCGGTGGCGGTGGAACCCCCTCGTCGAGGGCGGACGTCGACGTCGACACGGCTCGCCTCCTGGTGCTCGTCCGGCCGGTCCAGCCAAAGAACTGCCCCCCGGACCCGCGCAGCATGTATCGCCAGCGGCGACCGTCGGGGGGCCTTTGTGCCTGGGCGGGGATTTTGGTGGGGTTCAGGTTGTTGTGCAAGAGGTAAGGGCCTGTTATCAAGGACGACATGAGTGATCTTCCTCCGGCCCTGGCCACAGCCGTCGCGGCGCAGGAGGACCGGGTGAGCCCGGCACGTCTGCGCCAGCTCCGGTGGGTAGCGGGCGAGATGTCCGAGGCCGTGGCGCACGTCGACCCGGCCTCGCGTCCCTCGTCCGCCGTCTCGTGGTTCTCTCCCCCGTTCGTGGAGGCGTACCTCGCCCTCGCGGACGCGGGACACCTTCGGCGGCGTGGGGGTGCCGGCCGTCCCGGCAACGCGTCCTCGGCTCGCGTACGGCGGGTGTGCCTGCGCCTGCTCGCGGGCGCAAACGAGTCCCGAATGCCGCCGCTGCCGCTGCCCGCGGTGGAGCTCCCGCGGGAGCGCGCGCTCCCCTACGCGGTGGACGCGGCCGTCGGACGTCTCCTCACCCGCGCCTCCTCCCCCAGCGCGCCTGCGGGCCTCGTCCGCGCAGCGGCACTGACCGCGCTCGCCTCGGACACAGGGATGCGCGTCGGCGAGCTCGCCGCGTTGGTCGTCGACGACGTCGACCTGAACCGGCGGACCGTGACGTGGGTGCCCAGGCCGCAGGCCCGCCGCGCGCGGGAGTCGGAGCCGCCAACGACGTCACCGCTGCAGGCCCGGACCGCCGCGGCGCTGCGCGTCTGGCTCGAGGTACGCCGGGAGCTGACCGTGCTCGTGCCCCGATCCCGAGCCCTGTTCGTGTCCGTCGCGGGCAACCACGACGGCGCGGGTGTCCGGCGTCCGGCGGGGCTGCCGTTGCGGGCGCGGGGCATGCAGCGGGCGCACGACCGCGCAGTGGTCATGCTGAACGGCGAGCTGACCGGAACCGAGGGCTACCCGATCCCCCGGGTGCTCGGCTCGTTGCGTAGGGCGGAAACGGCGACGGCCACCGAGGCTGCCGAACGCACGACCGAACGAGGTCGATGAACGCTAGACCTGCGGCGGACGTGCCTCGTACGGCGTGGAGAGCACGACGGTGGTCTGCGTGCTGACACCGGCCGCGGAGCGGATCTCGGCGAGCAGCCCCTCCAGGTCCCCCGGGGTGGCGACACGCACCTTGAGGATGTAGCTCATGTCCCCGGCGACCGAGTGGCACGCCTCGATCTGGGGCAGGTGGGAAAGCCGTTCCGGGGTGTCGTCCGGGGCGCTCGGGTCGATCGGGCGGACGGCGACGAACGCGGCAAGCGGCAGCCCCAGCGGCTCGTGGTCGACCACGGCCGCGTAGCCGGTGATGAGCCCGCGCTGCTCGAGGCGCCGGACCCGCTGCTGCGCGGCCGAGGTGGACAGCCCGGTGGCGCGGCCGAGGTCGGTGTAGCTCATCCGGCCGTCCCGGGTGAGCAGCCGCAGGATCTGCCGGTCGAGGTCCTCCACGAACGGACACGGTAGCGCCGCGTCAGCCTCCGTACTCCCAGTGCCACGGTTCCTCGCGGCCTCCGCCCTGGCGGGCCCAGTCCGGGTGGTACCAGCCGTACGCCGGGGCGTGGCTCTTCATCCACGCGTGCTCGACGGTGCCGAAGCTCTCGATGCCCCCGCAGAGGTCGACGGCGCGGGCCCACCCGTGGTTGCTCGTGCCGGGCACGGCGGCGAGGTCCGGCTTGGCCTCGTACAGCTCGACCTGCATCTCGTAGCTGCGGTACGAGTCGGTGACGCAGATGGGGCTGCCGAAGTCGGCGGCGTACTCCTTGCTCATCGCGGTGAACCCGCGGGCGGCCGGAGCGGTGAGCAGGTGCCCCGCAGCGCCCCAGAGCGGGCACAGCGCTGACTCCGGGATCTGGCCGTTGGAGTACCCGGAGACGTCGCCCCCCTCGCATCCACCCTGGCCCAGCACGGGCTGGCCGTTCGCGAGGCGTTCGGCGCGGCGGCGGGCCGCCTCCTTACGGCGCTGCTCGGCGATCCGGCGGGCGCGGGCCATCTGCTCGGCACGGGCGCGCGCCTGCTCCGCGG
>JBOGEN010000187.1:0-10162 GCA_050743265.1 Actinomycetes bacterium | reverse complement strand
CTCGCCGCCGCCGCCGCCGTCGTCGGCCTGCTCGCCGGGGTCGGCGGCACCCTGCTCGTCAGCGGGGAGCCCGCGCGACCCGACCAGACCGTGGTGGCGCAGACTCAGCTGGCCGGGCTGAAGAGCTCCGTGCCGGCCGGCGCCGCTCGCGTCGTGGGGAAGGGAACGTCGCGGCGGCTCCTGCTCGACGTCCCCGCGCTTCCGGCAGGGCGGGGCTACCACGAGGTCTGGCTGCTCGACAAGAAGGCGTCCCGCCTCGTCTCGCTGGGTGTGGTAGCCGGACGCCACGGCTCGTACCGGCTGCCGGCCGGGCTGGACCTCACCCGGTTCCCCGTCGTCGACGTCTCCGTGGAACCCGTCGACGGAGACCCTGCCCACTCCGCGGACAGCATCCTGCGCGGCACGCTGCGTGCGTGACCCGGAACGCGGCGCCGGGTCGGCCCGTCCGGCCAGGCACTTACGATCGGAGCGTGCTCGAGCGCCTCACCCGACGTCCCACGCCGTCCACGGTGCGCCGCCTGTGCCTCGGCGCGCTGGTGACGAACGTGGCCATCGTGGTCACCGGCGGCGCGGTACGGCTCACCGGCTCCGGGCTCGGCTGCCCCACGTGGCCCCGCTGCACGGACACCAGCCTGGTCCCCACGGGAGAGATGGGCCTGCACGGCGCGGTCGAGTTCGGCAACCGCATGCTCACCGGCGTCCTGGTCGCCTCCGTCGCGGCGTGCCTGGTGGCAACCCTGCGGCAGAGTCCGCGACGGCCGGTGCTGGTGCGGCTCTCCTGGGCGCTGCTCGCCGGCATCGTCGCGCAGGCGCTACTCGGCGGGGCGACCGTGCTCACCGGGCTGCACCCGCTCACGGTGACCGCGCACTTCCTGCTGTCCATGGTCCTGGTCGCGGCCGCGACGATGCTCGTCGAACGCAGCGGCGAGCCGGAGGGCCCGGCCCGTGTGGTGGTCCGGCGCGAGATGCTGCTCGGCGCGCGGCTGCTCGTGGGGCTGGCGGCACTCACCATCGTCCTCGGCACCATCGTCACGGGCAGCGGTCCCCACTCCGGCGACATCGCGGCCACCGACCGGCTGCCGATCGACCCCGCCACCGCCACCCAGCTGCACGCGGACGCGGTGTTCGCGCTGCTCGGGCTCACCGCGGCGCTGCTGCTCGGGCTCGCCGCCACCGGGGCGCCGGCCCGCGTCCGGCGCCGGGTGGTCACCCTGCTCGCGGTCGCGCTCGCCCAGGGGGGCGTCGGCTACGTCCAGTACTTCACCGACCTGCCGGTGCTGCTCGTGGGGCTGCACGTCCTCGGCGCCACCCTGCTGTGGGTGGCCGCCGTCCGCGTGGTGCTCGCGACCCGGACCCGCGATCCCGCGCCGAGCGGCCCCGAGCCCGCGTCCACCCCGGTCAGCGCGGAAGCGTGACGCCGCCGAACCAGTCCAGCACCTCGGTGGCGTGGCCGTCCGGCGGGAACACCGGGTAGAACACCTTCTCCACCACACCGTCCCGTAGGACCATCGTGAGCCGGCGCAGCAGGACCAGGCCGGCCGCCTCGAAGATCGGCAGGCTCATCGCGGTGGTCAGCGAGAGCCCCTGGTCGGAGAGCAGCGGGAAGGGCAGCCTGAGCCGGTCCACGACCTCCTGCTGGTACGTGGAGTCCTGGGTGGACAGACCGAACACCTCGGCGCCGTACGCCGCCAGCTCCGCGTGGTGGTCCCGGAACCCGCACGACTCGGGCGTGCAGCCCCGGGCGCCCGGGACCATGTCCCAGTCGGGGGTGAGCGGGTCGTCCCCGGGCCGCCCGGTGCGGGGGTAGGCGTACACGACCGTCCGGTCGGCCTCGCGGCCGTCCAGCCGGACGCGGCTCCCGTCCGTCGCAGCCAGGCCGATTCCGGGCACCCGCATGCCGGTCAGGTGGTCCGCGGCTCCGTCGTCCACCGGCTCCGGCAGGCCCTCGGGGAGGTCGTCGGGATAGCGGGTCACGTGGACCACCCCCCGCGGCCTCGCACGGCGACAGCGACTCTGCGTTCACCCATGCACGAAACGCTACCGGGCGCGCTCGGCGGCCGCCCCGGACGGTGCGGGCGGCGGGCCCAGCGCCCGGCTCAGCCGAACAGAAGCGGGTCGGCCGCCACCGCCACGAAGACCACGGTGAGGTACGTGATCGAGCCGTGGAAGAGCCGCATCGGCTTGAGCGCGGACGCGCTGACGCCCGAGCCCGCACGGCGGACGAGCGCGTGCGCCTCGACGAGAAACGCCCCGCCCACCACGGCGGCCACGGCCGGGTACAGGGGCCCGGTGCCCGCGACCGGCCACAGGCTGAGCGAGACGAGCACCATCGCCCAGGCGTACGCGAGGATGCGCCGGGCCACCACGAGCGGCTCGGCGACCACCGGGAGCATGGGCACCCCGGCGGCGGCGTAGTCCTCCCGGAACCGCATCGCCAACGGCCAGTAGTGCGGCGGCGTCCAGAAGAACACGACGCCGAAGAGCACGACCGGGGCCCAGGACAGCGACCCGGTCACCGCGGCCCACCCGATGAGCACGGGCATGCACCCGGCCGCGCCGCCCCACACGATGTTCGACGGCGTACGGCGCTTGAGCCCGAGCGTGTAGACGAGGACGTAGAAGAGGATCGCGCCCAGGGTGAGCGCGGCGGCCAGCGCGTTCACCGCGACCACCATGAGCACGACCGACACGACCCCGAGCGCGAGCCCGAACACGAGCGCCTCACGGGCCGACACCGTCGCCATGGCGAGCGGACGGCGCTCCGTCCGGTGCATGACCATGTCGATGTCGCGGTCAAGGAAGCAGTTGAGACTGTTCGCGCTGCCCGCGGCGAGTGTGCCCCCGGTCAGCGTGACCAGCACCAGCCCGAGCCCGGGCAGCCCGCGTTCGGCCAGCACCATCGTCGGCAGCGTGGTGACCAGGAGCAGCTCGATGATGCGCGGCTTGGTCAGCGCGACGTACGCCCGCACGGTGGTGCCCAGCGGACGCCGGGCGGGCACCTGCAGGTCGACGCCGGTCGGCCGGTGGTCGAGAGCGGTCACACGGTCCTCGGGGACGACGGGTGGGTCCGGGGAGGCGACCCGCACGGCGTGCAGCCGCGTCGGAGGCGGTCGTCGGCGTGGGCACGGGCTGCCCGGACCTGGGCGTGGCCAACTCTAGCCCTGCGCTCCGCGCACAGCCGGACCGGCGCGCTGATCGCCCCGCCGACCCCCGCAGCACCGCGGGTAGGCTCGTCCGCGAGCCAGCACGCCGCGCGCCCGAGAGGAGCCCGACCCGCGTGAGCAAGGTCACTAGCATCGGCAGCCTGGACTGGACCGAGACGGACCGGCGGGCTGTCGACGTGGTCCGCGCGCTCGCCATGGACGCGGTGGAGGAGGCCGGCTCCGGCCACCCGGGGACGGCGATGAGCCTGGCACCGGCCGCGTACCTGCTCTACCAGCGGCTGCTCCGCCACGACCCGTCGGACGCGTCCTGGCCGGGTCGGGACCGGTTCGTCCTGTCCTGCGGGCACTCGAGCCTCACGCTCTACCTGCAGCTCTACCTGTCCGGGTACGGGCTGACCCTGGACGACGTCCGCGGCTACCGGACGTGGGGCAGCCTCACCCCCGGCCACCCCGAGCGCGGGCACACCGTCGGCGTCGAGACCACGACGGGCCCGCTCGGCCAGGGTGTCGGCAACGCGGTCGGCATGGCGATGGCCGCCCGCCGCGAGCGGGGCCTCTTCGACCCGGACGCTGCCCCCGGCACGAGCCCGTTCGACCACACGATCTGGGTGTTCGCCTCCGACGGCGACATGTCCGAGGGCGTGGCCTCGGAGGCGTGCTCGCTGGCGGGACACCAGCGGCTCGGCAACCTCGTCCTGCTCTACGACGACAACCACATCTCGATCGAGGGCGATACCGACGTCGCGCTGTCCGAGGACGTGCTGGCCCGGTTCGCGGCGTACGGCTGGCACACCCAGCGCGTGGAGGACGCGGAAGACGTCGAGGCGCTGAACGCGGCGCTCAGCGCGGCCCGCGACGAGACCGGCAGGCCGTCCATCGTGGCGGTCTCCTCCATCATCGCCTGGCCGGCCCCGCACGCGCAGAACACCGGCGCGGCCCACGGCGTCGCGCTCGGCGCCGAGGAGGTCGCCGCCACCAAGCGCGCGCTGGGGATGAACCCGGACAAGACCTTCGACGTGCCCGAGGACGTGCTCGCGCACAGCCGTGCGGTGGTCGAGCGCGGCCGGGCGCGGCACGCGGAGTGGGACGAGACGTTCGCGGCGTGGCGCGAGGCCAACCCGGAGCGCGCACGCGAGTACGACCGGATCAGCGCGCGGCGGCTCCCGGACGGGTGGGACGCCAAGCTGCCCGAGTTCGAGTCGGGCCAGGCGATGGCGACGCGCAAGGCCTCGGGCGAGGTGCTCAGCGCGATCGGCCCGGTGCTGCCCGAGCTGTGGGGCGGCTCGGCCGACCTCGCCGGGTCGAACAACACGACGATGAAGGGCGAGCCGTCCTTCGTACCGACCGAGACCGGCGCGGCCGGTGCCGACCCGTACGGGCGCACGATCCACTTCGGCGTCCGTGAGCACGCGATGGGCTCGACGATGAACGGCATCGCGCTGCACGACGGCACGCGTCCGTACGGCGGGACGTTTCTCGTGTTCAGCGACTACATGCGCCCCGCGGTGCGGCTCGCCGCGATGATGCACCTGCCGGTCACGTACGTGTGGACGCACGACTCGATCGGGCTCGGCGAGGACGGACCGACCCACCAGCCGGTCGAGCACCTCGCCGCACTGAGGGCGATCCCCGGCCTCGACGTGGTCAGGCCCGCGGACGCGAACGAGACCGTCGTCGCCTGGCGCACGATCCTCGAGCACAACGACCGCCCGGCCGGGCTGTGCCTCACCCGCCAGGGCGTGCCCACGCTCGACCGGACTCCCGGCACCGGCCTGGCCTCGGCCGAGGGGGTCACGCGAGGCGGGTACGTGCTCGCCGACGCGTCCACGGGCCAGCCGGAGGTCCTCCTCGTCGCGACGGGCAGCGAGGTGCAGACCGCGCTGGCCGCCCGAGAGCGGCTCGAGGGGGAGGGCACGCCCACCCGCGTGGTCTCCATGCCGTGCCGTGAGTGGTTCGACGCGCAGGACGCCGCGTACCGCCAGGGCGTGCTGCCCCCGGCCGTGCGGGCCCGCGTGTCGGTGGAGGCCGGCATCGCCCAGGGCTGGCGCGACGTCGTCGGCGACCACGGGGAGTGCGTGAGCCTCGAGCACTTCGGCGCATCCGCCCCGTACGGCGTGCTGTTCGAGCAGTACGGCTTCACCGCCGACCGTGTCGTCGCCGCCGCCCGCTCGAGCCTGTCGAAGGTCGGCGCGACGTACGGCAGCACCACAGGCACCTGAGCGCGCAGGACACGCGAGAGGAGTACCGCGATGACTGACCGGCTCGCGAAGCTCTCGAACGAGGGCGTGGCGGTCTGGCTGGACGACATGAGCCGGGAGCGTCTCGTCTCGGGCAGCCTCGCCGCGATGGTGCGCGACCGCAGCGTGGTGGGCGTGACCACGAACCCGACGATCTTCCAGAAGTCGGTGTCCGGCAGCGACCTCTACGACGGCCAGGTCCGCGACCTCGCACTGCGCCGGGTCACCGTGGACGAGGCCCTCCGGTCCATCACCACGCACGACGTGCGGTGGGCGTGCGACGTCCTGCGGCCGGTGCACGACGCCACCGACGGCCTTGACGGCCGTATCAGCCTCGAGGTCGACCCGCGGCTCGCGCACGACACCGCCCGCACCGTCGCGGAGGCCCGGGCGCTGTGGTGGCTCGCAGACCGGCCGAACCTCTACATCAAGATCCCTGCCACCTCGGCGGGTCTGCCGGCCATCAGCCAGGCCCTCGCCGAGGGGATCAGCGTGAACGTGACCCTGATCTTCTCGCTGGACCGCTACGACGAGGTCATGGAGGCGTTCCTCGACGGCATGGAGCGTGCGCGCGCGGCCGGGCACGACCTGTCCCGCCTCGGCTCGGTCGCCTCGTTCTTCGTGAGCCGGGTCGACACGGAGGTGGACAAGCGGCTGGCGAAGATCGGCTCGGACGAGGCGGAGGCGCTGCGTGGCGCCGCGGGGATCGCGAATGCCCGGCTCGCCTACCAGCGGTACGAGCGGGTGTTCTCCTCCGCGCGCTGGACGGCGCTGGCCGCCCAGGGGGCCCACCCGCAGCGGCCGCTGTGGGCGTCCACCGGGGTGAAGGACCCGGCGTACGACGACACGCGCTACGTCGTCGACCTCGTCGCCCCCGGCATCGTCAACACGATGCCCGAGCCGACCCTCGACGCCGTCGCCGACCACGGGGAGGTTCGCGGCGACACCGTGCGTGGGGCGTACGCCGAGGCACAGGCCGTGCTCGACCGGCTCGCCGGCCTCGGGGTCGACTACGACGACGTCGTCACCCTCCTCGAGGTCGAGGGCGTGGAGAAGTTCGAGGCGTCCTGGACGGAGCTGCTCGACAGCGTGCAGGCCGAGCTCGACCGTCTCGGCAAGGAGGCCGGCCGGTGAGCGAGGGCGCCCCGGACGGTACAGCGGACGAAGACGGTGCACCGGACGACGTAGTCCCAGGGGGGAACGGGGCGCAGGCCGCGGGGTGCCGGGTGCAGACCCGGGGCGTGGCGCTGCGCGGCCCCTCCGACACGGCCCTCACCCGGCTGGTGGCCGACGGGGTGGCCCAGGCACTCGCGGCGAAGGACCCCGGCCTGTGGGGACCCGAGGCCGAGGCCGAGGCCGCCGCCCGGCTGGGCTGGCTCGACCTGCCGCACGAGTCCCGCGCGCTCCTCCCCCGCCTCGCGGCGCTGGTGGAGGGGGCACGGGCGGACGGGCTCGACCACATCGTGCTGTGCGGCATGGGCGGCTCCTCGCTCGCCCCCGAGGTCATCACCCGGACCGCCGGGGTCGAGCTGACCGTGCTGGACACGACGGACCCGTCCAGCGTCCGGCGTGCGCTCAACGACCGGCTCGGGCAGACGCTCGTCGTCGTGGCGAGCAAGAGCGGCTCGACCGTGGAGACGGACAGCCATCGGCGCGCCTACCGACAGGCGTTCCGGGACGCTGACCTCTCCGAGGCAGAGGTGGCGCGGCGGTTCGTCGCCGTGACCGACCCGGGCTCCCCGCTCGCCGCGCTCGCCGAGGAGCAGGGCTGGCGGGAGGTCGTGCTCGCCCACCCCGACGTGGGCGGGCGCTACAGTGCGCTGTCCGCGTTCGGGCTCGTCCCCAGTGCGCTCGCCGGTGTCGACGTCGAGGCGCTGCTGGACGAGGCGGCTGCGCTCAGCCCCGCACTTGACGGGGACGCGGACAACCCCGGCCTCGTCCTCGGGGCCGCGCTGGGCGGTGCCGCCGAGGCCGGCCGGGACAAGCTCGTGCTCGCCGACGCCGGGTCGGGCATCGCCGGCTTCGGCGACTGGGCCGAGCAGCTCGTCGCGGAGTCCACAGGCAAGCAGGGCCGCGGCATCCTGCCGGTCGTGGTCGAGTCGCCGGACGAGGCCGCCGACGCCCCGGACCGGCACGTGGTGCTGCTGGGCGGGGACGCCCCACCCGAGGGCACCGCGGTGGACGGGCCGCTGGGGGGGCAGCTGCTGCTCTGGGAGTACGCCACTGCCGTGGCCGGACGCGTGCTCGGCATCAACCCGTTCGACCAGCCCAACGTGACCGAGTCCAAGGACAACACGAACGCCCTGCTCACCCGCGCCCACGACGAGGGCGGGCTCGCGGAGCCCGACCCGCTCCTCGTCGACGGCGACGTCGAGGTGCACGCCGAGGCGACCTTGCTCGGCGGTGCGACGGACCTCGCCGGGGCGCTGGACGCGCTGCTCGCCGCCGTCCCCGACCGGGGGTACCTCGCCGTCATGGCCTACCTCGACCGACGGGCCGAGCACCGGGCCGCGGTGCTGCGTCCGGCACTGGCCCGGCGTACGGACCGCGTGGTCACGTTCGGCTGGGGCCCGCGCTTCCTGCACTCCACCGGGCAGTACCACAAGGGCGGCCCGCAGGTCGGTGCGTTCTGCCAGGTCACGGGTGCGGTCACGGACGACCTGCTCGTCCCCGGGCGCCCGTACACGTTCGGCACGCTGCAGGCCGCGCAGGCGGCGGGTGACCTGGCCGCGCTCACCGGGCGTGGGCGGCCGGCGGTCCGGCTGCACCTGCGCCACCGCGAGCAGGGCCTGGCCCAGCTGCTCAGGGTGCTCGGCGTCCCCGACGACGACGAGGCCCGCGCATGACGGCGGACGGGGGTCGTCCGTCCCGCGACGCGGACCTGGTTGTCGAGCCCGGCGCGGAGGTGACCACCAACCCGTTGCGCGACCTCCGGGACCGCCGGCTGCCCCGCGTCGCCGGGCCCTGCGGCCTGGTGATCTTCGGGGTGACCGGCGACCTGTCCCGCAAGAAGCTCATGCCGGCGATCTACGACCTGGCCAACCGTGGTCTGCTGCCGCCCGGGTTCGCCCTCGTCGGGTTCGCCCGCCGGGACTGGACGCACCAGGACTTCGCCAAGGTCGTCTACGACGCGGTCAAGGAGCACGCACGCACCCCGTTCCGGGACGAGGTCTGGGCCCAGCTCGCCGAGGGGTTCCGGTTCGTCGCGGGCGCGTTCGACGACCCGCAGGCGTTCCGCAACCTCGCCGAGACCGTGGTCGAGCTGGACCGGGTCCGCGGTACGGGCGGCAACCACGCGTTCTACCTGTCCGTCCCGCCGAAGTACTTCCCGTCCGTCATCGAGGACCTCAAGGGCTGCGGGCTGGCGACGAGCCCGCCCGGCGCGTGGCGGCGCGTCGTGGTGGAGAAGCCGTTCGGGCACGACCTGGCCAGCGCGCGCGAGCTCAACCGCACCGTGCACGAGGTGTTCCCGCACGACGCGGTCTTCCGCATCGACCACTACCTCGGCAAGGAGACCGTCCAGAACATCCTCGCGCTGCGGTTCGCGAACCAGATGTTCGAACCGATCTGGACGGCGCACTACGTCGACCACATCCAGATCACGATGGCCGAGGACATCGGCATCGAAGGGCGCGCAGGGTACTTCGACGGTATCGGCGCGGCACGGGACGTGATCCAGAACCACCTGCTCCAGCTGCTCGCGCTCACCGCGATGGAGGAGCCCGTCTCGTTCGACGCGAAGGCGCTGCGGACCGAGAAGCTCAAGGTGCTCGAGGCGGTCAACCTCCCGTCCGACCTGCGCCGTCACACCGCACGCGGCCGCTACACACGCGGCTGGCAGGGCGGCGTGCCCGTCACGGGCTACCTGGACGAGGACGGCATCCCACAGTCCTCGATCACGGAGACCTTCGCGGCCGTCCGGCTCGACGTGAACACCCGGCGGTGGGCGGGTGTCCCGTTCTACCTGCGCACGGGCAAGCGGCTCGCCCGCCGCGTCACCGAGGTCGCCGTCGTGTTCAAGCGCGCCCCGCACCTGCCGTTCACGGCCACCGCCACGGAGGAGCTCAGCCAGAACGCGCTCGTCATGCGTATCCAGCCGGACGAGGGCATCACCGTCCGCTTCGGCTCGAAGGTGCCGGGCACGGCGATGGAGATCCGCGACGTCACGATGGACTTCGCGTACGGCGAGTCCTTCACCGAGCGCAGCCCCGAGGCGTACGAGCGGCTGCTGCTCGACGTGCTGCTGGGCGACCCGCCGCTGTTCCCCCGGCACGAGGAGGTCGAGCTGTCCTGGAAGATCCTCGACCCCATCGAAGAGTTCTGGGCGTCCGAGGGCGCGCCCGACCCGTACCCGGCCGGAACCTGGGGCCCGGCCTCGGCCGCGGAGATGCTGGCGCGCGACGGGCGCGTCTGGCGCCGGCCGTGAGGGGCGCGACGTGATCCTCGACCTCACCGACACGACCGCCTCGGCGATCTCGCAGAACCTGGTCCGCGCCCGCCACGCGGCCGGGGCGTCCACCACCGGCATGGTGCTCACCCTGGTCATCGTCACGGACGAGGCCGACCACTACGACGCGCTGCGTGCCGCGCTCGAGGCCGCCCGCGAGCACCCCTCGCGCGTCATCGTGGCGATCTCGCGGGGCGCGCGCGGGCAGGCACGGCTGGACGCGGAGATCCGCGCCGGCGCCGAGACCGGGCCCGGCGAGACCGTGGTGCTGCGGCTGCACGGCCCGCTCGCCCGGCACGCGGACTCGGTCGTGC
>JBOGEN010000186.1:0-16502 GCA_050743265.1 Actinomycetes bacterium | reverse complement strand
CTGCAAGGGGTGCACGACCTCCGCGCCGTTCTCCCGCATCACTGCGTGGGCCGCATCCACGTCGTCTACCTCAACGCTCATGTCGGGCACGACTGGTGCGGTCTTGTCGTGGCTCATGAAGGTGACTTGCGCCGTGGGATTGGAAGGAGAGGCGAGTGTCATGACCCAGCCATGGTTCATGACCTCCTCGAACCCCAGGAGGCCGTAGAAGTCCCGGCTCTCCTCCATGGCCTCTGATCGAATGTCGGGCATGACCCGGCGGATGGACACAGGCGACTCCTGCTGACAGGCGAACAACGTGTCTGTGACTATTCCAAGCGGCGTTGTGGCGCACCCGTTGCACTGCACACTGACGCAACTGGCCCTTAGACGCTAGCCGGGCAGGACCCATTGCGGGAGCCTCGCAGGCTTCAGTGCGTGATTGGCCTCCCTCTCTCCAGAGCGCCGGCTTGGCCGGCGCAACGGCCGCGGCGCTCGTGGCCACCGGACCGCCGGACCGGGCGAACATCGGTGACTTCTCATTCCTGGTGCCGTTGAAACTGGTAGCCGGGCGGGCCGGGACGTGCTCAGGTGACGGATCCCCTGATGCCCCAGGCGCGGGCGGTGAGTGGGATCGAGCCGTCAGCCTGGACGGGGAGAGTCTCGCGGAGCCGTTCCCTGAGCCTGTCCCGCTGCGGGTCGGGGAGTGCGACGCAGTAGCCCGGTCCGGGGCCCTGCCCGCCGAGGAACGGCGTCCAGTAGTCGTCGAAGTCGGCGAAGGCGGTGGCCACCTCGAGGGAGGTCACCGACACGTCGCCAAGACCAGCGTCGACGAACAGGGCTGCCAGGGGCTCCGGCTGGCATAGCGGAAACCGCCGTCCCTCGTGGAGCGACTGGGCGGTGGGGTCCAGGCTGACGGCGGCGTCCCAGAACGCGCGCATCATCTGCATCCCGTCCGCGTAGTCCCAGACGTACGCGGCGATCGTCCCTCCGTCGCCGGTCACGCGGCGCATCTCGGCGACGGCCGCCGAGGGGTCAGGGAAGAAGTTGAGGGCCAGCCCGGAGACCACGCAGTCCACCACGGCGTCCTCGAGCGGAAGGGAGTCGGCGGCCCCCCGGATGAGGTAGGCCCGAGTACCCATGCGCCCCCGCGCCGTCTGCAAGAACTCGGCGGACGCGTCGAGAGCCGTCACGGAACTGGGCGCCGTCATGCTCGTGATCGCCTCGGTGAGCGCGCCTGTTCCGCACCCCACGTCCAGCCAGCGGGCGTCGGCGGGCGGCGAGAGCCATCTCAGGAAGTCCTGTGCGACCCGTCGACTCCACCTGCCGACGTACGGCTCGTACCTCTCGCCGACCGCCCAGACGTCCTCCGCCACGCGACGATCGTCACGAGCAAGAGGGAGGGGGTCAAGAACCGGGACCCGGGGGATGCGCGTGTACCCCCGGCGTTCAGTCAGGACACGTGAGTGAGCGCGGCGAACGCGTTGAGCAGGGCAAGGAGTGCGACGAACGCGGTGAGCGCGACGTTGGCGGTGCGGTTGCCGGCCATGAGGCTGCCGGACTGGGAGCCGAACCTGTCTCGGTAGCCGCGCGCGGCGGCCACCCATACGGCGGCGGACACGCAGAGCACACCGATCCCGAGGACGAACGTGGTCGTCCCCAGGGCGGAGGATGACCGGGTGAGCAGGGCGCCGTTGAGGGCGAGCACGAGCGCGGTGCGCTGCCAGGCGAGGGCGGTGCGCTCCAGCTGCGAGCCCAGGTCCGGCACGTGTCCGTCGTCCTGGGAGGTCACCGGGGCTCAACCCGCGAGGGCGAGGACGAGCGCGACGGCGGACGCCACGGCGACCGCCGCGGCCAGCGTGAGGGGGACGGACGACGGGGGGAGGGCCCGACCGTGGCGCATGGCCTCCTGGTTGGCCCGCCACCGCCGGTAGCCGGCGACCGCAGCGACAAGCCCGGCCGCCGTGAGTGCCGCACCCGCGACGCGGCGTGTCTCGGGAGTGGCGACGTCGGTGAGGAACTGGACCGTGGCCAGCCCGGCCGCGTCGAGGGCGAGGGCGGTACGGAGGTAGGCGAGGAAGGTGCGCTCGTTGGCCAGGGAGAACCGGTAGTCGGGCTCCTGGCCGGGCTCCAGACCGTCCGAGTGCGGTCCGATCATGTCGGCACGCTAGTGGACTGAGCCCGGCGGCCAGGGGATCGGGGCAGGCAGATTGCTCGACGAGTTCGGTCGATAACAGGCCCAACCTCATGATCAACTCACTCCCGCCAGTCCACCACTGCACCAAGGGGACACGCCCCGCGCCGGCGCAATCTGGGGGTCCGACCTCGCACTGAATGCCCTGTAGGGTCGGGTCGGGACGCGCAGGAAGGGCGAGGGTGAGGTGCAGATCGACCAGGTGCCGGCGGCCCAGACCTCGCGCGTGCTCACGGTCCCGAATCTGCTGAGCGCGCTTCGCCTCGCAGGGGTCCCGGTCTTCCTGTGGCTCGTGCTCGCCGTCGAGGAGGACGCGTGGGCGCTCGTTCTGCTGGCCGCGAGCGGCTTCTCGGACTGGCTGGACGGGCAGCTCGCCCGGAAATGGGGCCAGGTCAGCCGCCTCGGCCAGGTGCTCGACCCCGTCGCCGACCGCCTCTACATCCTCGCCACCGTGGTGGGCCTCGCGATCCGGGGGATCATCCCGTGGTGGCTGGTGCCCGTTCTGCTGGGGCGGGACGTGGTGATCGTGGCGCTGTACCCACTGCTGCGCCGCCACGGCTACGGCCCGCTGCCGGTGCACTTCCTCGGCAAGGCGGCGACCTTCAACCTCCTGTACGCATTCCCGCTGCTGCTCCTCGGGGACGGCAGCAGCCTGCACGCCACGGTCGCCAAGGTGGCGGGCTGGGCTTTCGCCGTGTGGGGGACTGCCCTGTACTGGTGGGCAGGGGCCCTGTACGTGATCCAGGCGCGCCGGTTGATCACGAGCCGCGCCCCCAAGGCGACCTAGGACGGAGGGCGGATGAAGGCTGTCGTGATGGCCGGCGGGGAGGGCACCCGCCTGCGCCCGATGACGGCCAGCCAGCCCAAGCCTCTGCTCCCCGTGGTCAACCGGCCGATCATGGAGCACGTGCTGCGCCTGCTCCAGCGGCACGGCTTCGACGACACCGTGGTCACCGTGCAGTTCCTCGCCTCCCTGGTCCGCAACTACTTCGGCGACGGCGACGACCTCGGCATGAACCTCTACTACGCGACGGAGGACATGCCGCTGGGCACGGCGGGCAGTGTGAAGAACGCCGAGTCCGCGCTGCGTGACGACACCTTCCTGGTGATCTCCGGGGACGCGCTGACCGACTTCGACCTCACCGACATGGTGAGGTTCCACAAGGACAACGGCGCCCTCGTCACGGTGGCCCTCAAGCACGTGCCGAACCCGCTCGAGTTCGGCATCACGATCATCGACGACGACGGGCGGGTTGACCGGTTCCTCGAGAAGCCCACCTGGGGACAGGTGTTCTCCGACACGGTGAACACCGGCATCTACGTCATGGAGCCCGAGGTCTTCGCACACGTCGCCGAGAACGAGGCCGTGGACTGGTCCGGCGACGTGTTCCCGCTCCTGCTCAAGGAGAACGCCCCGATCTACGGGTACGTGGCCGAGGGCTACTGGGAGGACGTGGGCACCCACGAGAGCTATCTCAAGGCCCAGGCCGACATGCTCTCCGGCCAGGTCGACCTGCCGATCGACGGGTTCGAGGTGTCCCCGGGCGTGTGGATCGGGGAGGGCGCCGACATCGACCCGGAGGCCGTGCTCAAGGGCCCCCTCTATATCGGCGAGTACGCGAAGGTCGAGGCCGGGGCCGAGCTCCGCGAGCACACCGTCGTCGGCAGCAACGCCGTGGTGAAGAGCGGGGCGTTCCTGCACCGGGCCGTGCTGCACCCGAACGTGTTCATCGGCCCGGGCTCGAACCTGCGCGGCTGCGTCATCGGCCGCAACACGGACGTGATGCGCGGCGTCCGCATCGAGGAGAGCGCCGTCATCGGGGACGAGTGCGTGCTCGAGGAGGAGGCGATCCTGCACGCGGGCGTCAAGGTGTACCCGTTCAAGACCATCGAGGCGGGCGCCGTCGTCAACACGAGCGTGATCTGGGAGTCCCGCGGGCAGCGCAGCCTGTTCGGGCCCCGGGGCGTCTCCGGCATCGTCAACGTGGAGATCACGCCCGAGCTCGTCGTCCGCCTCGCCAGCGCGTACGCCACCACCTTGAAGAAGGGCAGCACGGTCACCACCTCCCGGGACGCCTCCCGCGCGGCCCGGGCCTTCAAGCGAGCCGTCATCAGCGCCCTCACGTCGAGCGCGCTCAACGTGCGCGACCTCGAGGTCGCCCCCGTGCCGGTGACCCGGCTGGAGACCGCCCGGGGCAGCACCGGCGGCGTCATGCTGCGTACGACCCCGGGAGACCCGGAGAGCGTGGACATCGTGTTCCTCGACGAGCACGGGGCCGACCTGTCCCAGGGCGCGCAGCGCAAGCTCGACCGGGTCTTCGGACGGCAGGAGTTCCGTCGCGCGTTCCCGGGCGAGATCGGGGACCTCTCGTTCCCGGCCCGGGTGGTGGAGAACTACGCGCAGTCCGTGCTCAGCGCGGTCGACACCACCGGCATCGCCGAGGCCGAGCTCAAGGTCGTCGTGGACGCCGCCGGCGGTGGCGCCTCGCTCGTCCTGCCGTCGCTGCTCGGGCGCCTCGGCGTCGAGGTGCTCACGCTGAACAACAGGCTCGACGAGTCGTCCCCGACCGAGACGCTGGCCGAGCGACGCCGCGACCTGCAGCGGCTGGGGGAGATGGTGTCCTCCTCGCACGCCGCCTTCGGGGTGCACTTCGACCCGGTCGGCGAGCGGCTGTCGCTCGTCGACGAGACCGGGGCCCGGGTCGAGGACGACCGTGCGCTGCTCGTCGTGCTCGACCTCGTCGCGGCCGAGCGCCGCGGGGGAATGGTCGCCCTGCCCGTGACGACCACGCGCGTTGCCGAGCAGGTGGCGAAGTTCCACGGCGTGGGCATCGACTGGACGAGCACCTCCCCGGACGACCTCACCCGGGCGGCCGCGTGCGACCAGGTGATCTTCGCCGGGGACGGGCGTGGCGGCTTCGTCATCCCCGAGGTCTCTCCGGCCATCGACGGCGTGGCCGCGTTCGTCCGCTTGCTCGGCCTGGTGGCCCGCACCCAGATGACGTTGAGCCGGATCGACCGGCGCATCCCGGACGCGCACCTGCTGCGCCGCGGCGTGCCGACGCCGTGGGCCGCGAAGGGCATGGTGATGCGCAGCGTGGTGGAGGCGGCGGGGGCGCGTGAGCTCGACACCACGGACGGGGTGCGCGTGGTTGAGGGGGACGGCCGGTGGGTGCTCGTGCTGCCCGACCCGGCCGAGGCGGTGACGCACCTGTGGGCGGAGGGGCCGGACGACGACGCGGCGACCGCCCTGCTCGAGGAGTGGGCGTCCGTGGTGGAGCGGGCCGGTCACTGAGCGAGAGGTCCACCGTCCCCGTGCGACCATGACCGTATGAGCCAGCAGCGTGACGGAGGGTCCGGGTCTGCCCGGGCACGCCCGGACGCGTCGATGTCGCTGCTGACCGACCTGATGGCGAACGCGGCCGAGGAGGGGTACGCGGACGCTGCGGCCCGCCGGTCACGCCGGGCGGGCCCTCGGCACAGGGGGCCGGTCCTGGTCACCGGCCTGCTGCTGCTCGGCCTGCTGCTCGTGGTGGCGGCCCTGCAGGTGCGCGACCGCGCGCCGGCGGTGGCGGAGACCCGGTCGCGGCTCATCGGGGAGATCGACGACAGGACCGCCTCCACGGACAGGCTGCAGCGCCAGGTGGGGCGCCTGCGCGGGGAGGTCGAGTCGGCCCGGCGGGCACAGCTGCGTACGACCGAGGTGGGCGCGGCCGCGTCGTCGCGCCTGGACCGGCTCGGGCAGGTGACCGGTGTGTCGCCGCTGCGCGGGCCGGGGGTACGCGTCGTGGTGGACGACGCGGACGACGACGTGCCGCGCGCCGAGGGGGTGGCCTCCGAGGAAGGCCGGGTGCTCGACTACGACCTCCAGCGGCTAGTGAACGGTCTGTGGGCGGCCGGCGCGGAGGCGGTCGCGATCGACGGGCAGCGGCTGACCGCCCTGTCCGCGATCCGGGCGGCGGGTGACGCGGTGCTCGTCGACTACCGTCCCCTCAGCCCGCCGTACGAGGTGACGGCGATCGGTGACAGTGCGCAGCTCGAGCTCGCGTTCGTGGAGGAGCCGGTGGGGCAGTACTTCCACATGCTGGAGGAGACGTACGGCATCAGGTTCGACGTGAACCCGGTGGAGCGGCTGCGGCTGCCCCAGGGGTCCACGGTGACCCTCCGGTACGCCCGGCCTGCGGAGGGCGTGCAGTGATCGCCGCCCTGGCCCTGCTCGCCGGGATCCTGGGAGGGCTGATCTGGCAGCCGACGGTGCCGCTGTGGCTGCAGCCGTACCTGCCGATCGCGGTGGTGGCGGCGCTGGACGCGGTGTTCGGCGGCCTGCGCGCCCTGCTGGACGGCAACTTCGACGACAAGGTGTTCGTCGTCTCGTTCGTGGCGAACGTGCTCGTGGCCGGTCTCGTCGTGTTCCTCGGTGACCAGCTGGGCGTGGGAGCGCAGCTGTCCACCGGGGTGATCGTGGTGCTGGGCATCCGCATCTTCACCAACGCGGCCGCGATCCGGCGGCACCTGTTCCGGGCGTGAGCGGTCGTGACCGAACCTGACCCCCCGCCCGACCGGCAGCCCGACGAGCAGTCCGTCGGGCCACCCGAGCGCCCGCCGGATCCCTCGCCTGAGCACCCCTCGCCTGAGCGCCCGGAGTCCGGCCCTCGCCGGCTGCTGGCGGCGGTGCGTCCCCGGGCCACCCGTGCGCAGGCCGTCGCCGCCGTCCTGCTCGCGCTGCTCGGGTTCGGCGCAGCCGTCCAGGTCCGCCTCATCGACTCGGACGACAGCCTGGCCGGGGCCAGGCAGACGGACCTGATCGGCATCCTCGACAACCTGAGCGAGCGGGAGGACCGGCTGCGCACGGAGGTCAACGACCTGCGTACGACGCGCGACCAGCTCGCCGGGGGCACGGACCGGCGGCGCATCGCCCTGGAGGAGGCGGAGAAGCGCCTGCAGTCCCTGGGCATCCTCGCCGGGACGCTCCCCGCGGAGGGCCCGGGCATCACCCTGACGATCTCCGACCCGGACCGGTCGGTGGAGGCCGCCGTGCTGCTCGACGCGGTGCAGGAGCTGCGGGATGCGGGAGCCGAGGCCATCCAGATCGGCACCGCCCGGGTCACCGCCCGCACCTACTTCGTCGACCGGGGGAACCGCATCGAGGTCGACGGGACCGTGGTCGACCCGCCCTACCGGCTGGTCGCCGTGGGGGACCCGCGCACGATGGCGACGGCGCTGGGCATCCCGGGCGGCGTGCTCGAGTCGGTCCAGGAGCAGGGGGCCACTGCGACGGTCGCCCAGCGGGACCAGGTGACGGTCTCCGCCTTGCGACCCGTCGCGACCCCTGAGTACGCTCGGCCGGCTCCCGGCGATCAGGGCGGCGGTTGAGCGGGCGGGTCGCCCGGTGACCGTACGCCGGGAGGGGCAGCACAGCGACAGGAGAGGCACCGGTGAGCGACTTCCCCGAGGACGTGCAGTACACGGCCGAGCACGAGTGGATCCGCCGTGACGGCGCGGTGGTTCGCGTGGGCATCACCGCGTACGCGCAACAGGCCTTGGGCGACGTCGTGTACGTGACCCTGCCGCAGGTCGGCGCGGAGGCGCAGGCGGGTCAGGCCGTCGGCGAGGTGGAGTCGACGAAGAGCGTCTCGGACATCTACGCACCGGTGAGCGGGCGCGTCGTCGCCCGCAACGACGGGCTGGACACCCAGCCGGAGCTGGTCAACAGCGACCCGTACGGCGAGGGGTGGATGCTCGAGATCGAGGTCGCGGACACGGCGTCGCTCGACGGGCTGATGGACGCGGACGCCTACCGCCAGACCGTCCAGTCGGCGTAGCGTCGGGCTCCGCTGCTGCCGCGGCACCCCCGCGCGACCGGACCGCACGTACCCGATGTCGGGGCCGTGACGGGCCCGGCGCCATGCGGTTGACCCGTAGATCAGGCGCGCATAGGTTGCGGCCAGCCCTGAAGGGAAGGTCGAGGGCGCGTCCCCTGGCGCCCCCTCGACGACCACCACGACCAAGCCGCGGACGAGCCGTGGCGGGAGGCTGATCCGATGCCGTTCTGCAGCCAGTGCGGTCACGCGAACCCGGAGGGCAGCAGGTTCTGCTCCCACTGTGGGGCCCCCCTGGCGCACACCGCGCAGGAGCGGGGCGGTGACTCGACCTCCACGCTGTCGATCAGCGCGATCGAGGCGATGGACGCCGAGGGGGGCGGCGCCGAGCTGTCCGCGGCGGACCAGGCGGCGGTGGACGCGCTCCCCACCGGGTCGGCCCTCCTCGTGGTCCAGCGGGGCCCCAACGCGGGCAGCCGGTTCCTGCTCGACAGTGAGGTCACCACGGCGGGTCGCCACCCGGAGAGCGACATCTTCCTGGACGATGTGACGGTGTCGAGACGTCACGCTGAGTTCCAGCGCCGGGGGGAGGGCTTCGTGGTGCGGGACGTGGGCAGCCTGAACGGCACGTACGTGAACCGGGAGCGGATCGAGGAGGCCCTGCTCGCGGGTGGCGACGAGGTGCAGATCGGCAAGTACCGGCTCGTCTTCTTCGCCAGCCAGCACGGGATGGCGGAGTCCGTCGAGTGAGCGCAGCGGTCCCCGCGCGGACCCCCTCCATGAGCATCGGGGAGGTGCTCACCCACCTCCGCGCCGAGTTCCCCGACGTGACGATCTCGAAGATCCGCTTCCTCGAGTCGGCCGGGCTGGTCGAGCCCGAGCGGAGCTCCGCCGGGTACCGCAAGTTCGCCCTCGCCGACGTGGAGCGGCTCCGGTACGTGCTCACCGTGCAGCGGGACCACTACCTGCCGCTGCGCGTCATCAAGGACCACCTCGAGGCGATCGACCGCGGCCTCGAGCCGCCCGAGCTCGGCCCGGTCAACCCCCAGGTGCCGCGCGCGCTGGCCGCGGCGCAGCCCGCGTCAGGCGAGGACACCTTCACGGAGGGGCAGCGCGCCGTCCGGCTGTCTCGGGACGAGCTGCTCGAGGCATGTCAGCTCACCGCCGAGCAGCTCGCCGCGCTGGAGACGCACGGGCTCGTCCGCCGGCGCAGCGGCGGCTGGTACGACGGCGACGCGGTGCTCGTCGGCACGGCGGTCGCCGACCTCGCCGGGCACGGCATCGAGCCGCGGCACCTGCGGACGTTCGCCACCGCCGCCGGCCGCCAGGCCGGGCTCATCGAGCAGGTGGTCGCGCCGATGCTGCGTCAGCACAACCCGGACGCGCGAGGCCGCGCGGAGGAGCGGGCGCGTGAGATCGCCGCGGTGTCGATGCGGCTGCACGCCGCGCTCGTCAAGACCTCGCTGGGCCCGCTGTTCTCGCAGTGATACCGCGGGCCGGGCGCCGCGGGACGGGTGCCCGACCGGGGTCCGGGGCGCGCGGGACCGGTGGCCTGGCACGCCGAGTGATCTCCTGGCCAGACCCGCGTCCGGTGTTAGTTTGGGCCGTGTGAACGAGCTCAACGTCGTCGGCGTACGGGTGGAGATGCCGTCCAACCAGCCGATCGTCCTGCTCAAGGAGTCCGCGGGCGACCGCTACCTACCGATCTGGATCGGGGCGGTGGAGGCCACGGCGATCGCGTTCGCCCAGCAGGGTGTGGTCCCGGCCCGGCCGCTGACCCACGACCTGATGCGCGACGTCCTCGGTGCGCTCGACGTCCAGCTCAGACAGGTGCGGATCACCGAGCTGCGCGACGGAGTCTTCTACGCCGAGCTCGTCTTCACCGGAGAGGTGGAGGTGAGCGCGCGCCCGTCCGACGCGATCGCGCTCGCCCTGCGCACCGGTACGCCGATCTTCGGCGCGGAGGACGTCCTGTCCGAGGCCGGCATCGCCATCCCGGACGAGCAGGAGGACGAGGTCGAGAAGTTCCGGGAGTTCCTCGACCAGATCTCCCCGGAGGACTTCGGGTCGGGGGCCCAGTAGGGCCCAGTAGCGCCGAGACGGCGTGATCGGGGAGGCGTCGGACGGTCCTCGGCGGGCGCGGGAGAGCCGGGAAAGAGGTGGTCTGACCCTCCACTCGAGGTCCACGGTGGCCTCGACCCGAGGTTCAGGCGGACACGCCGGGGGCGTCGTTGACGCCCCTCCGGCCGGGCCGTACCTTCACATCGAAGCCCTGCGAAAACACATGGATGTCGTGCGCCGGCGCAGGCCCGGGGCCGCAAGCGGGAGGTCGGCGTGGTGAGCAGCGGCGAGAGCGGCGCCCCCCGGTCCACCCGGCCCCCGGTCGTCGAGCAGGGGACGCTCTTCGAGGACCCGCTGCGGCCCGTCCCGGACGACGTCGGCTACCGCGGGCCCACCGCGTGCAACGCGGCCGGCATCACGTACCGCCAGCTCGACTACTGGGCCCGCACCGGGCTCGTCGAGCCCAGCGTGCGCACCGCGCATGGCTCGGGCAGCCAGCGGCTCTACGGGTTCCGGGACATCCTCGTCCTCAAGGTCGTCAAGCGCCTGCTCGACACCGGGGTGTCCCTGCAGAACATCCGCGCGGCCGTGGAGCACCTGCGCGAGCGCGGCGTCCGCGACCTGGCCGCGATCACGCTGATGAGCGACGGCGTGAGCGTGTACCAGTGCACGAGCGCGGACGAGGTCGTCGACCTCGTCCAGGGTGGCCAGGGGGTCTTCGGTATCGCGCTGGGCCGGGTCTGGCGTGAGGTCGAGGGCGACCTCGCGGCGCTGCCCTCCGAGCGCGCCACTCCGGACGTCGCCACGGATGCCGCCCCGGCTCCCCGCGAGCCCCACTCGGGCGACGAGCTGTCGGTCCGGCGCGGGCGACGCACCGCCGGCTGAGCCGGACCCTGCTACCGTCGTCGACGACCGACGACCCCGCGCGGGAGAGTCCCCTCACAGCCGGTGGGGGGCGCCGAAGGGGCAACCTCCCCGGAACCTCTCAGGCTCACGGACCGCGCAGGCGAGGCAACTCTGGAAAGCAGGCGTCGCGGGCGTGCCCGCCGCGCCTCGCCGACGGTGCAAGCCACGCACCCCCGACAGGGTGCGGGTGAAGCTCTCAGGCGCCGATGACGGGTCGATGACAGAGGGGGAGGCCAGGTAGGCGGCGCCCGCTGCTGGGTGCCCGCAGTGCGACCCGGAGGCCCCCATGAGCGACAAGCGCGCCCCGTACGAGGCGAACGGCAAGAGCGGCGAGAACGGCTGGAGCGCCGACGCCGACCGGCAGCCCCTCGCCGCCCTCGAGCGCGGCACCCACTTCGCCGACCGCCACATCGGCCACCGCGGGGACGACCAGGCGAGGATGCTGGCGCTGCTCGGGTACTCCTCGGTCGACGAGCTGCTCACCGCCGCCGTCCCCGCGTCGATCCGGGACACCACGCCGCTGGCGCTCCCCGAGGCCGCCGGCGAGCAAGCCGTGCTGGACGAGCTGCGCGCGCTGGCCTCCCGCAACCGCACGGCGGTGCAGATGATCGGGGCGGGCTACTCCGACACCGTCGTGCCGCCGGTGATCCGCCGCAACGTCTTCGAGAACCCCGGCTGGTACACCGCGTACACCCCGTACCAGCCGGAGATCTCCCAGGGGCGGCTCGAGGTGCTGCTCGCGTTCCAGACGATGGTGGCCGACCTCACCGGCCTGCCCCTCGCCGGCGCGTCCCTGCTGGACGAGGCCACCGCCGCCGCCGAGGCGATGGCGCTCGCGAAGCGAGCCAGCCGCAAGGACGGCGTGTTCGTCGTGGACGCCGACTGCCACCCCCAGACGGTCGCGGTCGTCCGCACCCGCGCCGAGCCGCTCGGCATCGACGTGCGGGTGTGCGACCCGGCCGACGGGCTGCCCGCCGACGAACTGTTCGGCGTGCTGCTCGCGTACCCGGGGTCCTCCGGCGCCGTCCGTGACCAGGAGCCGGTGATCGCGGACGCGCACGCGCGCGGAGCTCTCGTCGCGGTGACCACGGACCTGCTGGCCCTCACCCTGCTGCGCCCGCCGGGCGAGGCCGGCGCGGACATCGCCGTGGGGTCGGCGCAGCGCTTCGGCGTGCCGCTCGGCTACGGGGGGCCGCATGCGGGCTTCCTCGCCGTCCGGTCCGGGCTGGAGCGGCAGATGCCGGGCCGGCTCATCGGGGTGTCGGTCGACGCGGGTGGCGCTCCGGCGTACCGCATGGCGTTGCAGACGCGCGAGCAGCACATCCGGCGGGAGAAGGCCACGAGCAACATCTGCACCGCGCAGGCGCTGCTCGCGGTCATGGCCGCGCTGTACGCGATGTACCACGGGCCGGACGGGCTGGGGGTGATCGCCCGGCGTACGCACCGGTTCGCGGCGCTGCTCGCGGCCACCCTGCGCGGCGCGGGCGCCGAGGTCGTGCACGACACGTTCTTCGACACCGTGACCGTACGGGTGCCGGGGCGTGCCGACGACGTGGTCGCGGCAGCAGCCGCGCAGGACGTCAACCTGCGCCGGGTCGACGCGGACACGGTCGGCGTGTCGTGCGACGAGGTGACCAGCCGGTCGCACCTGGCCGTGGTGTCCGAGGCGTTCGGGGCGGCGGTGCCGGACTGGGACGCGCTCGACGCGTCCACACCGGACGCGCTGCCGCAGGCACTGCGCCGGACGTCGGACTTCTGCACGCACCCGACGTTCACCACGTACCGCTCCGAGACGGCGATGATGCGGTACGTGCGGCGGCTCGCCGACTACGACATCGCGCTGGACCGGTCGATGATCCCGCTGGGCTCGTGCACGATGAAGCTCAACGCGGTGGCCGAGATGGAGCCGGTGTCCTGGCCCGGGTTCGCCGGCATCCACCCGTACGCCCCTGCCGACCAGACCGAGGGGTACCGGGCGCTCACGGACCAGCTCGAGGCGTGGCTGGCGGAGGTCACCGGCTACGACGCGGTGTCGCTGCAGCCGAACGCGGGCTCGCAGGGTGAGCTGGCGGGGCTGCTCGCCGTCCGCGCGTACCACCGCGCCCGGGGGGAGGAGCGGCGCGACGTCTGCCTGATCCCGTCGTCCGCGCACGGGACGAACGCGGCCAGCGCCGTGATGGCGGGCATGCGGGTCGTGGTCGTTGCCTGCGACGAGGCGGGCAACGTCGACCTCGACGACCTCCGCGCCAGGCTGGACGAGCACCGGGACGACGTGGCCGCCCTCATGATCACGTACCCGTCGACCCACGGCGTGTTCGAGGAGTCGGTCACCGAGGTCTGCGCGGCCGTGCACGAGGCGGGCGGACAGGTGTACGTGGACGGGGCCAACCTCAACGCGCTGCTGGGCTGGGCCCGCCCGGGCCGGTTCGGCGCCGACGTGTCCCACCTGAACCTGCACAAGACGTTCTGCATCCCGCACGGCGGGGGCGGCCCTGGCGTGGGCCCGGTGGCGGTTCTCGCCCATCTGGCGCCCTACCTGCCCGGGCACCCGGGCGGTCCGGGGTCCGACGGCGGTCCTGGGAGCCCGCAGGGGGTGGGCCCGGTGGCCTCGGCCCCGTACGGGTCGGCGGGGATCCTCCCGATCTCCTGGGCGTACCTGCGACTCATGGGCCCGGACGGGCTGGCCCGGGCCACCGGGGCGGCCGTGCTGGCGGCGAACTACCTGGCCCGCCGGCTGGCCCCGCACTACCCGGTGCTCTACACCGGCCGGGGCGGCCTGGTCGCGCACGAGTGCATCGTCGACCTCCGCGGCCTGGCCAAGGAGGCCGGCGTCGACGCGGAGGACGTGGCGAAGCGCCTGATCGACTACGGGTTCCACGCGCCGACCATGTCGTTCCCCGTGGCCGGCACGCTCATGATCGAGCCGACGGAGTCCGAGGACCTCACCGAGCTCGACCGGTTCGCGGACGCGATGATCGCCATCCGTGCCGAGATCGGCAAGGTCGCCTCGGGCGAATGGGACGAGAAGGACAACCCGCTGGTGAACGCGCCGCACACGGCGTCGATGGTGGCGGGGGAGTGGGACCACCCCTACAGCAGGGAGGTGGCCGCGTACCCGGTTCCGGGGCTGGTGGCGGGCAAGTACTGGCCGCCGGTGCGCCGGGTGGAGGGGGCGTACGGGGACCGCAACCTGGTGTGCTCCTGCCCGCCGGTGGAGGCGTACGCGGGGGGCTGAGCGGAGGTCAGGAGGGGCTCACGGGGTGGGTTTGGCGGAGCTGAGGCAGTGGGTCAGGCGGCCTGGGGCGTGATCGGGCGGTCGGTGGGGCGGTGCGGCGGGATGACCTGGCCGTCGGGGAGCAGCTCGCCGGTGTCCTCGAAGAGCACGATGCCGTTGCACAGCAGGCTCCAGCCCTGCTCGTAGTGCGTGGCCACGGTGTGCGCGGCCTCCCTGTCGGCCGACTCGACCGAGGGGCAGTGCGGCTGGTGGGAACACATCGTGTCCGACTCCGTTTCTCGGCGGAACCTGTCCTCCGGTGTCTACGACGAGTGTCGACACCTCGCCAGATTCCTTGAGCCTCTCCACGCCGGGGTGCCCGGACTTTTTCGCATGAGGCCGCCCGGACCTCCTGCGACCTCGCCCCCCGGGGGTCCGCCTCGCCCCGAAGGGCCCGGTCTGTCCCCCTGCCGTGCTGCCGGGGGAGCGCTGTCGCGTCCTGCCAGGGAGATGTGCCCCGTCCGGCTGCGTAACATGCGCGGGTGAGCGTGCTCGCAGCGGTCCGTCCCGCGCTTCCCCCGCACCGGTACCCGCAGGCGGAGATCACCGAGGCCTTCGCCTCCATGTGCACGCCGGACGGGTCGGCGCGGACGCTGCTGGAGCGCGTCCACGCGGCCGCCGGCGTCGAGACCCGGCACCTGGCGATCCCGCTCGAGGAGTACCCCCGGCTGGACGGCTTCGGGGCGGCGAACGACCGGTTCATCGCCACCGGCCTCGACCTCGCCGAGGCCGCGGTCAAGGACGCGCTGCGAGTGGCCGGGCTGGCCCCCGCCGACGTGGACCTGGTGCTCTCGGTGTCCGTGACCGGCGTGGCCACCCCGTCCCTGGACGCCCGGCTGGTGGGCCGGCTCGGCCTGCGGCAGGACGTGAAGAGGCTGCCCGTGTTCGGCCTGGGCTGCGTGGCCGGGGCCGCCGGGGTGGCCCGGCTGCACGACCACCTCGCCGGGCACCCGGACGACGTCGCCGTGCTCGTCTCGGTCGAGCTGTGCTCGCTGACCGTCCAGCGAGACGACACGTCGCCGGCGAACCTGGTGGCGAGCGGCCTGTTCGGGGACGGGGCGGCCGCCGTCGTCGCGGTCGGCGACCGCAGGGCCGCGGCGATGGACCTGGCCGGGCCCCGCGTCGTCGACACGGTGAGCCGCCTCTACCCGGACACCGAGCGCGTCATGGGCTGGGACGTGGGCGGCACCGGGTTCCGGGTCGTGCTCGACCGCAGCGTCGCCGACGTCGTCCACGAGCACCTCGGCGGGGACGTCAGCGCGTTCCTCGCCCGGCACGGCCTCCGGGTCGGGGACGTGACCGGATGGGTGTCCCACCCGGGGGGCCCGAAGGTCCTCGACGCGGTCGCCGGGGCGCTGGACCTGCCCGCGGGGGCGCTGGACGTGACCTGGGCGTCGCTGGCCGCCCTCGGCAACCTGTCCTCGGCCAGCGTGCTGCACGTGCTGGCCGACACGCTCGACCCGGATCCGACCCTGCCGAACCCGACGGGGGAGTCCGGAGGACCGGGGGAGCGCCCCGCGGGCCCACCCCCGTCCGGCACCCCCGGCGTCATGCTCGCGATGGGCCCGGGCTTCTGCGCCGAGCTGGTGCTGCTGCGGTGGTGAGCGCGGTCGCGTACACGGCGCTGGTGCTCGCGGTGGCCGCGGAGCGGCTGGTCGAGCTGCGGGTCACGCGCCGGCACGTGGCCTGGGCGCAGGCCCGCGGCGGGGTCGAGTCCGGGCGCGGGCACTACCCCGTCATGGTCGCCCTGCACGTGGGCCTGCTCGCCGGTGCGGTAGCCGAGGTGTGGCTGGCGGACCGGCCGTTCCTGCCCTGGCTGGGCTGGCCGATGCTCGCGTTGCTCCTCGTCGCCCAGGCGCTGCGGTGGTGGTGCATCCGCACGCTCGGCCCGCAGTGGAGCACCCGCGTGGTGGTCGTACCCGGGTCGGCGCTCGTCGCGGCGGGGCCGTACCGGTGGCTGCGCCACCCCAACTACGTCGCCGTCGTCGTCGAGGGCGTCGCGCTGCCTCTCGTGCACACGGCGTGGGTGACCGCGCTCACGTTCACGGTCGCGGACGCGGTCGTCCTGACCGTCCGCGTCCGCTGCGAGAACGCCGCGCTGGCGGCCGCCACCCCAGCGGCTGCACGCCGGTGAGAGACCTGCTGGTCGCCGGAGGGGGTCCCGCCGGGCTGGCCACCGCCATCCACGCCGCGGGGGCGGGGATGCGGGTCACCGTGGTGGAACCCCGCGCCGGCGTCCAGGACAAGGCGTGCGGGGAGGGCCTGATGC
>JBOGEN010000185.1:0-16071 GCA_050743265.1 Actinomycetes bacterium | reverse complement strand
AAAGAGCCAGAAGCAGGTCAAGAAGCTCATTGCCGGCCCGGGCGTGTACATCTGCGACGAGTGCATCGATCTCTGTAACGAGATCATCGAGGAGGAGCTCTCCGAGTCCTCCGAGCTCAAGTGGGACGAGCTTCCCAAGCCACGCGAGATCTACGAGTTCCTCGACTCGTACGTCATCGGGCAGGAGACCGCAAAGAAGGCCCTCTCCGTCGCGGTCTACAACCACTACAAGCGCGTCCAGGCAGGCGAGAAGGAGGGCCATCGCCCGGCCGACGGCGTCGAGCTGGCGAAGTCCAACATCCTCCTGCTCGGCCCCACCGGGTGCGGCAAGACCCTGCTCGCCCAGACGCTCGCCCGCATGCTCAACGTCCCGTTCGCGATCGCGGACGCCACGGCCCTCACCGAGGCGGGGTACGTCGGCGAGGACGTCGAGAACATCCTCCTCAAGCTCATCCAGGCCGCGGACTACGACGTCAAGAAGGCCGAGACGGGCATCATCTACATCGACGAGGTCGACAAGATCGCCCGCAAGAGCGAGAACCCGTCGATCACCCGGGACGTCTCCGGCGAGGGCGTCCAGCAGGCCCTGCTGAAGATCCTCGAGGGCACCACGGCCTCGGTGCCCCCCCAGGGCGGCCGCAAGCACCCCCACCAGGAGTTCATCCAGATCGACACGACGAACGTGCTCTTCATCGTGGGGGGCGCGTTCTCCGGTCTGGAGAAGATCATCGAGCAGCGGGTCGGCAAGAAGGGCATCGGCTTCGGGGCGGTCCTGCACTCGAAGAAGGACGTCGACGCGGCGGACGCCTTCACCGACGTGATGCCCGAGGACCTGCTCAAGTACGGCATGATCCCCGAGTTCATCGGCCGGCTGCCCGTCCTCACCAGCGTGCACAACCTCGACCGTGAGGCGCTCATCCGCATTCTCACGGAGCCGCGCAACGCCTTGGTCCGCCAGTACAAGCGCCTCATGGACCTCGACGGCGTCGAGCTCGAGTTCACCGACGACGCGCTCGAGGCCATCGCCGACCAGGCGATCCTGCGCGGCACGGGTGCCCGCGGCCTCCGCGCGATCATGGAGGAGGTCCTGCTCTCGGTCATGTACGAGGTGCCGAGCCGCAAGGACGTGGCGCGCTGCGTCATCAGCGGGGACGTCGTCCTCGAGCACGTGAACCCGACGCTGGTCCCGCGCGAGAGCGAGCGCAAGCGGGAGCGCCGCGAGAAGTCGGCCTGACCACGGCCCGCCTGACCATGGCCGGCGCAGTAGCTGCCTGACCATGGATCGCGCAGACGACTGCGCACGACGACGAAGCGCCTGGGCACGACTTGCAGCCCCTCCCCAGGGCCGCGATCTCGGTCGATCCGGGTGAGCGCGGCTCCGTACACTCGCCCCGTGACCGAACCGAGCCCGCCCCGCGCCGCCCGTGAGCTGCCCTCGCAGTACCGCCCCGCCGAGGTCGAGGGCCGGCTCTACGAGCACTGGGTGGCGGCGGGCTACTTCGAGGTCGACCCGGCGAGCGACAAGCCGCCGTTCTCGATCGTGATCCCGCCACCGAACGTCACCGGCTCGTTGCACCTCGGCCACGCCTTTGAGCACACCCTCATGGACGCGCTGACCCGCCGCCGCCGCATGCAGGGGTACGAGGCGCTCTGGCTCCCGGGCATGGACCACGCCGGCATCGCCACCCAGAACGTGGTGGAGCGTGAGCTCGCTCGGGAGGGGCTGTCCCGCCACGACATCGGCCGGGACTGCTTCGTCGAGCGCGTCTGGGCGTGGAAGGCCGACTCGGGCGGCAAGATCCTCGGCCAGATGCGCAGGCTGGGAGACGGGGTGGCCTGGTCCCAGGAGCGTTTCACGATGGACGACGGGCTCTCCCGTGCCGTCCTCACCATGTTCAAGCGCCTGTACGAGGACGGCCTGATCTACCGGGCCGAGCGGATCATCAACTGGTGCCCCCGGTGCCACACGGCGCTCTCCGACATCGAGGTGGAGCACTCGGACGACGAGGGCGAGCTGGTGTCGATCCGCTACGGCGACGGGGACGCGTCCGTCGTGGTCGCCACCACCCGGGTCGAGACGATGCTGGGCGACACCGCAGTGGCCGTGCACCCCGACGACGAGCGGTACCGCCACCTGGTGGGCACCGAACTGACGCTGCCGCTGACGGGGCGAAGGATCCCCGTCGTCGCGGACGAGCACGTCGACCCCGCGTTCGGCAGCGGGGCGGTGAAGGTGACCCCGGCGCACGACCCGAACGACTTCGAGATCGGGCAGCGTCACGGCCTACCGGCCATCACGATCATGGACGAGCGGGGCAACATCACCGCGCACGGTCCGTTCGAGGGCCTGGACCGCTTCGAGGCCCGCCCTGCGGTCACCGACGCGCTGCGCGAGCAGGGCCGCATCGTCGCCGAGAAGCGGCCGTACGTGCACGCGGTCGGGCACTGCTCGCGGTGCCGGACGACCGTCGAGCCGCGGCTGTCGCTGCAGTGGTTCGTCAAGGTGGGCCCGCTGGCCAAGGCGGCGGGCGACGCCGTCCGCGACGGGCGTGTCACGATCCACCCCCGCGAGATGGAGCCGAGGTTCTTCTCCTGGGTCGACGACATGCACGACTGGTGCATCTCACGGCAGCTCTGGTGGGGTCACCGCATCCCGGTCTGGTACGGACCGGGGGGCGAGGTGGTCTGCCTCGGCCCCGACGAGGAGCCGCCCGCCGGCGAGGGCTGGACCCAGGACGAGGACGTCCTCGACACCTGGTTCTCGTCCGGGCTGTGGCCGTTCTCCACGCTAGGGTGGCCCGATCAGACCCCCGAGCTGGCCCGGTTCTACCCGACGAGCGTGCTGGTCACGGGCTACGACATCCTCTTCTTCTGGGTCGCGCGGATGATGATGTTCGGCCTGTACGCGATGGCCGGCGAGCCGCAGTCGCGTGGCCCGGCCGACGCGGTGCCGTTCCGCACCATGGCCCTGCACGGCATGGTGCGCGACAAGTTCGGCAAGAAGATGTCCAAGTCCTTCGGCAACGCGGTCGACCCGCTGGACTGGATGGACGAGTACGGCTCGGACGCCCTGCGGTTCACCCTCGCCCGGGGGGCGAACCCCGGCACCGACGTCCCGATCGGCGAGGAGTGGGTGCAGGGGTCGCGCAACTTCTGCAACAAGCTGTGGAACGCCACCCGGTTCGCCCTGCTCAACGGAGCCACCACGGCGGTCCCCGTCCCCGGGGCCGAGGGGCTCGGCACGGCCGACCGGTGGGTGCTGTCCCGGCTGGACGAGGTCACGGCCGAGGTCGACCGGCTGTACGAGGACTTCGAGTTCGCCAAGGTGTCCGAGACCCTGTACCACTTCGCCTGGGACGAGGTGTGCGACTGGTACGTGGAGCTGGCCAAGGTCCCGCTGGCCCACGGCGGCGCCGAGGCGGAGGCCACCAGGGCCGTGCTCGGGCACGTGCTCGACCGGCTGCTGCGCCTGCTCCACCCGGTCGTCCCGTTCGTGACCGAGGAGCTGTGGACCGCGCTGACCGGGGGCGAGTCCGTGGTCGTGGCCCACTGGCCGACCCCGGAGGGTGGGCGACACGCACCGGACGCCACGGCCGAGGTCGAGGCGTTGCAGCGGGTCGTGACCGAGATCCGCCGGTTCCGCTCGGACCAGGGCGTCAAGCCGATGCAGCGGGTGCCCGCCCGTCTGGTCGGGCTGGACGGCACGCTGCTCGGGCAACACGAGGAGTCGTTGCGCGTGCTGGCTCGTCTCGACCCGCCCGCGGACGCCTTCAGCCCCACCGCGTCGCTGCCGGCGGCCGGGCTCGAGGTCGAGCTCGACCTGTCCGGGGCCATCGACGTGGCCGCGGAGCGGCGCCGGCTCGACAAGGACCTCGCGGCGGCGCAGAAGGAGCAGGCCCAGGCGCAGGCGAAGCTGGAGAACCCGCAGTTCCTGGAGAAGGCGCCCGAGCATGTCGTCGCCACGATCCGCGAGCGGCTCGCCACGGCCGAGCAGGACGCCGAACGCATCCGCCGCCGGAAGGAGGCGCTCCCCGCGTCATGACGGACCAGTTTTCCGGACGCGGGACGCCGGACCGGTCACTGGACGCCGAGGGCGAGGATGCGCTCCGCCGGGTCGAGACAGCCCTGGCAGGGCGGTGGCCCGAGTCCCGGCTCGAGCCGAGTCTCGACCGCATCCGCGCCCTCACCGCGTTGATGGACGACCCGCAGGGGTCCTTCGCCGGCATCCACGTCACCGGCACGAACGGCAAGACGAGCACGGCCCGCATGGTCGACGTCCTGCTCCGCACGCTCAACCTGCGCACCGGGCGGTACACCAGCCCGCACGTCGAGTCCGTGGTCGAGCGCATCTGCGTGGATGGCGACCCGCTGTCCGCCCAGCATTTCGCCGACGTGTACGACGAAGTTGCCCCCTACTGCGCCCTGGTGGACGCGGGGCAGCCGGTCCCGCTCTCCTACTTCGAGGTCCTCACCGGCATGGCGTACGCCGCGTTCGCGGACGCGCCGGTGGACGTCGCGGTCGTCGAGGTCGGCATGGGTGGCGCCTGGGACGCGACGAACGTGATGGACGGCCAGGTCGCCGTCGTCACGCCGATCGCCCTCGACCACGCGGACTACCTGGGCGAGGACGTCGCGGCGGTGGCCGGGGAGAAGTCCGGCATCATCAAGCCCGGCGCGTTCGTCGTCATGGCCCAGCAGCCCGTGGACGCCGCTGCCGAGATGCTCCGCCGCAGCGCCGAGGTCGAGGCGACCGTGGCCCGCGAGGGGTTCGAGTTCGGCGTGGTCTCCCGCGAGGTCGCCGTCGACGGACAGCTCGTCAGCCTGCGCGGCCTGACCCGGGAGTACCCCGACGTCTTCCTCCCGCTGCACGGTGCCCACCAGGCCCACAACGCGGCGGTGGCGCTCGCCACCGTCGAGGCGTTCGCCGGTCGCGCGCAGACCGAGCTCGACCTGGAGCTCGTACGGCAGGCCTTCGCCGGGGTGGCCTCGCCGGGCCGGCTCGAGGTCGTCCGTACCTCGCCCACGATCCTGCTCGACGCCGCGCACAACCCGGCCAGCGCCCAGGCCCTGGCGGACGCGGTGAGCGAGTCGTTCGCGTTCTCCCGCCTCGTGGGCGTGGTCGGGGTGCTCGCCGACAAGGACGCCCGCACGCTGCTCGAGGCCCTGGAGCCGGTGCTCGCCGAGGTTGTGGCCACGCAGTCGACCTCGGCTCGCGCACTGCCGGCTGAGGAGCTGGGCGAGCTCGCCGAGGAGATCTTCGGCGCCGACCGGGTCACGGTCGTCCCGCGGATGGACGACGCCCTCGACGCGGGCGTCGCGGCCGCGGAGTCCGAGGGCGAGCTGACCGGCGCCGGCGTGCTGGTCACCGGGTCCATCACGACGGTCGGCGACGCCCGCCGGCTGCTCGGGCGGGGCTGAGCGTGCGCGTCCTCGCGTCCGCCGTGCTCGCGTTCGAGGCGCTCGTCGTCGCCCTGGCCATCCCGGTGGCGATCACCACCCAGGACGTCGACGGGGCCACCGCCGGCGCCGCCGGGGGAGGGCTCGCCGTGGCCTGCCTCGTGGTCGCCGGGTTGTTGCGCTACCGCTGGGCGTACCTCGCGGGGTCGGGGCTGCAGGTCGTCGCGGTGGCGTCCGGGTTGGTCGTGCCGGCGATGTTCCTGCTCGGCGGGGTGTTCGCTGTGCTCTGGGTGGTCGCCCTGCGGATCGGCTCGCGCTACGGTGACGCGGCCGGCGAGGGTCGTACGCCCCCTGAGCCCTCCAGCGAATCCGGCCGGTAGGCTGCCCGGACCGGTCGCCACCCCTGACCGGTACCTCCGACCACCTCGCAGGAGCGCCCGTGTCCGAACGCACCCTCGTCCTCGTCAAGCCCGACGGCGTACGCCGCGGACTGGTCGGTGAGGTCGTCGGGCGGCTCGAACGCAAGGGCCTCTCCCTGGTGGCGATGGACCTGCGGACGCTCGACCGGAGCACCGCCGAGCGCCACTACGGGGAGCACGAGGGCAAGCCCTTCTACCCCGGCCTCGTGGAGTTCATCACCTCCGGCCCACTGGTGGCGCTGGTCGTGGAGGGGCCGCGGGCGGTCGAGGCCGTCCGGACCCTCATGGGGGTCACGGACCCCGTCGCCGCAGCGCCGGGGAGCCTGCGTGGCGACCACGCGCTGGATATCGGCGAGAACCTCGTCCACGGCTCGGACTCACCCGAGTCGGCCAAGCGCGAGATCGGCCTCTTCTTCGGCTCGCTCTGAGCCCGTGCGGCCCGGTCAGGCGATGAGACACTGTGCCCGCGGCGCGACACGCGGTTCCGGTGCACCTGCTCAATCAGCCGAGACGCACCCGGTCGGATCGTTACCATCGTGGGGCCGGTGATCGCCGGCTCTCCCATAGTCCGTACGCACGCTCCCCGGAAGGCTTCGCGTCTCCATGAGCAACCTCTCGTTCATCGGCCGTGACATGGCGGTCGACCTGGGCACGGCCAACACGCTCGTCTACGTCCGCGGCCGGGGCATCGTGCTCAACGAGCCGTCCGTGGTCGCGATCAACACCAAGACCGGGGGGATCCTCGCCGTCGGGGCGGAGGCCAAGAAGATGATCGGCCGGACCCCCGGCAACATCGTGGCGATCCGCCCGCTCAAGGACGGCGTCATCGCCGACTTCGACACGACCGAGAAGATGCTGCGGTACTTCATCCAGAAGGTCCACCGGCGACGGCGCTTCTCCCACCCCCGCCTCGTCGTGTGCGTGCCGAGCGGCATCACCGGCGTCGAGCAGCGGGCGGTCAAGGACGCCGGGTACGCGGCGGGGGCGCGCAAGGTCTACATCATCGAGGAGCCGATGGCCGCGGCCATCGGCTCCGGCCTGCCCGTCCACGAGCCGACCGGCAACATGGTCGTCGACATCGGCGGCGGCACCACCGAGGTCGCGGTGATCTCCCTGGGTGGCATCGTGACCAGCCAGTCCATCCGCGTGGGGGGCGACGAGCTCGACAACGCCATCATCCAGTACGTGAAGAAGGAGTACTCGCTCATGCTCGGCGAGCGCACCGCCGAGGAGATCAAGATGGCGATCGGTTCGGCGTTCCCGATGCCGGACGAGCCGCACGCCGAGATCCGTGGCCGGGACCTGGTCAGCGGGCTCCCCAAGACGATCGTCGTGTCGGCAGAAGAGGTCCGCAAGGCCATCGAGGAGCCGGTCAACGCGATCGTCGACGCGGTGAAGACGACGCTGGACAAGTGTCCGCCCGAGCTGTCCGGTGACGTGATGGACCGCGGCATCGTGCTCGCCGGTGGCGGTGCCCTGCTCCGCGGCCTGGACGAGCGGCTCCGGCACGAGACCGGCATGCCGATCCACATCACCGACACGCCGCTGGACTCGGTCGCGATGGGCTCGGGCAAGTGCGTCGAGGAGTTCGAGGCGCTCCAACAGGTGCTCATCTCCGAGCCCCGCCACTGATCCAGCTGACGGCTCCGAGCGCGAAGGAGGCAGCGGGCCGCGAGGCCCCCGCCGATGAACAGGGACACGCGGAGGACCCGCCTTGTCCTCGCCCTGCTCCTTGTCGCGTCCCTGACTCTGCTCACGCTGGACTTCCGCAGCGGTGACGAGTCGCCGCTGCACACACTGCGGCGTGTCACGAACAGCATCGTCGGGCCGGTTGAGGAGGGCGCGGCCGCCGTCGTCCGCCCGGTGGCGGACACCCTCAGCGCGGTGGGCCGCCTCGGGTCCTCGGACGAGCGCATCGACGCGCTGGAGAAGGAGAACGCCGAGCTGCGCCGCACCCTGCGCACCAGCAAGCTGGCCCGCAACCGTGCCGACGAGCTGGACTCCCTGCTCAAGGTCGCCGGGGCCGGCCGCTACAAGGTGGTTCCCGCCCAGGTGGTGGCGCTCGGCAACGGCCAGGGCTTCGCGTGGACCGCCACCCTGGACGTCGGGAGGAGCGACGGCATCGCCAAGGACATGACCGTGCTCAACGGGGACGGCCTGGTGGGTCGGGTGGTGAGCGTCGGGGCGGCCTCGAGCACCGTGCTGCTCGCCGTGGACGCGACCTCGGCCGTGGGCGCCCGCCTTGAGGGGTCGCTGGAGATCGGCGTGGCGAACGGCGCGGGCCGTGACCCGATGGAGCTCCAGCTGCTCGACCCGCAGGCCCGGGTGGGCCGGGGCGACCGACTCGTCACGTTCGGCTCGCGGGGCGACGCGCCGTACGTGCCCGGGGTCCCGGTCGGCATGGTCCAGCGGCTCGAGCCGCCTGGCGAGCTGACCCGTACCGCCGAGGTGCGACCGTTCGTGGACTTCACCGCCCTGGACCTCGTGGGCGTCGTGGTCCAGCCGCCACGCACCGACCCGCGGGACGCCGTGCTCCCGCCGAGGCCCGAGCAGCCCACCGAGGAGCCGGCCGAGCAGCCGACCCCGCAGCCGACCCCGCAGACAGGCCAGTCGTCCACCGGCGTCAGCACCGGCGTCACACCCGGGGAGCAGCGCTAGCGTGCTCGTCCCACGGTTCGTGCTCGGCCTGGTGCTCATCCTGGTCGCCCTCGTGCTCCAGGTCACCGTGTTCGCCCGGCTGCCGTGGCCCGGCGTGTCCCCGGACCTCGTGCTGCTTGTCGCGGTGTCCCTCGCGCTCGTGCACGGGCCCCTCACCGGAGCGGTGACGGGCTTCCTCGCCGGGCTCACCCTCGACCTTGCCCCGCCGGCGGACACCGTGGCCGGGCGCAGCGCCCTCGTGCTCTGCCTCGTCGGGTACGTCGCCGGGCTGATGCGCAAGGAGGCGGAGGACTCGGTCGTGGCCTCCCTCGCCGTCGTCGTCGGGGGCGCGGTGGTGGCCACGGCGGGCTACGCGCTGCTCGGGGCGCTCATGGGCGATCCCCGTGTGACCTGGACCGTCGTGTGGCAGACCCTGCCGGCCACCGTTGCCTATGATGTGGTCCTCGGACCGTTCGTCGTGCCGGTCGTCATGGCGCTGTCGCGCCGCGCGGAACCGGGCGCGATGCGACGGTGACGAGGGAACTTCCTCCGTGGCCCCGCTCGTCCCTGCAACCGGCAACGCAGGCCCGTCCAACCTGCCCGTGCACCTGGCCGTTTGGGGAGTTCATCGGTGAGTGAGCGGTCCCGGCTCCGCCTCGTGGTCCTCCAGATCCTGGTGGTCTCGCTGCTCGTGACGCTGGGGGGCCGGCTCTACTTCCTCCAGGTCATGGCGGGGGAGACCTACCAGCAGGCGGCGACGAACAACCGGGTTCGCGAGGTGCTCACCCCGGCCGTCCGCGGGCAGATCCTCGACTCGGCCGGGCGGCCGCTCGTGCGCAACAGGACGGCGATGGTCGTCTCCGTCAGCCGGACCGCGATCCTCAAGCAGCCGGACGACGGCGAGGCGGTGCTGCGACGGCTCGCGAACGTCCTCGACCAGCGCTACAGCGCGCTGGACAAGAAGACGCGCCTGTGCGCCCCCGGCGTCGACCAGCCCTGCTGGAACGGCTCGCCCTACCAGCCCATCCCGGTCGCGGACGACGTCGAGCCGCAGGTCGCCCTCCAGATCGTGGAGCGCGCCGAGGACTTCCCCGGTGTCACCGCCGAGCTGCTCCCGGTCCGCGACTACCCGGGCAAGACCGCTGCACCGCACACGCTCGGCTACCTCTCCCCGATCACGGAGGAGGAGCTCGAGGAGTTGGAGGCGAGGGCCGGCTCCGACGGCAAGGTGCTCCAGCACGCGGCGCTCGCGGGCCGCTCCGGGCTCGAGCAGCAGTACGACACGTACCTGCGCGGTGAGCCGGGTGTGCAGAGCGTCGCCGTGGACCACCTCGGCAGGGTCAGCGGCACGGTCGGCCAGCAGGCGCCGATCCCGGGCTCGCATCTCGTCACCAGCCTCGACGCAGGAATCCAGGCCGACGCCGAGAAGCGCCTGCGGGAGGGCATCCACCGGGCGCGGATCGGTGACACGTTCCCGCACCAGAAGTTCAAGGCCGACTCGGGCGCGATCGTCGTCATGGACCACACGAACGGCCGCGTCCTCGCCATGGCGAGCTACCCGGGCTACGACCCCAAGGTCTGGGTCGGCGGCATCTCGCAGAAGAACTACGACCGGTTGACGAGCCAGAAGGCCGGCACGCCGCTGATCTCCCGTGCGACCCAGGGCGAGTTCGCCCCCGCCTCGACGTTCAAGGTGATCTCGACCTCGGCCGCGGTCAAGGCCGGCTACCCGCTCCACGGGACGTACGACTGCTCGAGCGGGTTCCAGGCCGGGGGGCGCTGGTTCAAGAACTACGAGTCCGCGGCGTACGGGCCGATCAGCTTCCAGAAGGCGCTGGAGATCTCCTGTGACTCGATCTTCTACCGCCTCGCGTACGAGATGTGGCTCAAGGACGGCGGCCTCACGCCGGTCAAGCACCCCAAGGACCCGATGGTCACCATGGCCAAGGGCTGGGGGCTGGGCAAGCCGACGGGTATCGACCTCCCCAGCGAGTCGGACGGCCGGATCGCCGACCGCGAGTGGAAGCGCGAGTACTGGGAGGCGACGAAGGACTTCAACTGCTCGTACGCGAGGAAGAAGCACCCCGACCCGAAGCTGGAACGCAAGGACCCGGCCCGCGCCCGGTTCCTCAAGCAGCTCGCGTACGAGAACTGCCTCGACGGGTACCAGTTCCGTGCCGGTGACGCGGTGAACTTCTCCATCGGCCAGGGCGACACGACGGTCACACCTCTGCAGCAGGCCCGCACGTACGCGGCCGTGGCCAACGGCGGCACGCTCTGGGAGCCCAGGATCGGCAAGGCCATCGTCCGGCCCGACGGCTCGGTCGTGAAGCGGATCACGCCCCAGGAGGCCGGGCGGGTGCCCGTCCCCAAGCGCACGCTCGACTACATCCGCAACGCGCTGTACGGCGTGCCGTCCGTGGGCACCGCGGCGTGGCGCTTCATCGGCTTCCCGCTCGACGAGCACCCGCTGGCCGGCAAGACCGGCACCGGCGAGGTGTACGGCAAGCAGACCACGTCGTGGTACGTCGGCTTCGACAAGCGGTACGTGATCGCGATGATGGTCTCGCAGGGCGGCACCGGGTCCGGCACGTCCGCTCCGTCGGTGCGCGCCCTGTTCGAGGACATCTACGGCATCGGCACGAAGCCGCTGTTCGAGAACGGCAAGCCGCCCGCGGGGCTGCCGCCGCGCCTCCCCGACGGCACGGAGATCCATCGTGCCGCGCCCGGGGACCGGTCGTGAGCGCGCGGTACGGCCCGTCCTGGCTGGCCGGGGCCGGGACGCTGAGCACGACGAGCCGCTACCGCTCGCCCCTCGCCCGGGTCGACTGGCTGCTCGTGCTGCCGGTGCTGGGGCTGACCGTGATCGGCAGCCTGCTGGTCTGGTCGGCCACCCGTCCCCGGCTGATCGCGGCCGGGGAGGACCCGCAGACGCTGCTCAAGCGTCACCTGCTCAACATCGCGATCGGGCTGATGCTCGGCCTGGCCTGTGCGCTGTTCGACTACCGCATGCTCAAGGTGTACGCGCCCATCGTGTACGTGCTCTCGCTCCTCGGGCTGGTGCTCGTGCTGACGCCGGTGGGCGCCACCATCAACGGGTCGCACTCGTGGATCGTGCTGGGCGGGGGCTTCTCCGTACAGCCCGCCGAGTTCGCGAAGGTGGCCCTCGTCGCCGGCCTGGCCATGCTGCTCGCCGAACGGGCCGAACGCGAGGACGCCCCCAGCGCCGTGGTGGTCCTGCTGGCTCTGGCCCTCGGGGCCGTGCCGGTGGCGCTCGTGATGCTCCAGCCTGACCTGGGCACCGTCATGGTCCTCCTGGCGCTCGTCGCCGGGGTGCTGGCGATGGCCGGGACGAAGCTGCGCTGGCTCGTCGGTCTGCTGAGCCTCGGCGTGGCCGTGTGCGTGTTCGCGGTGCAGTCCGGCGTCCTGGAGGAGTACCAGGTCAACCGGTTCGCGGCGTTCGCCAACCCCGAGCTCGACCCCCGCGGTGTGGGCTACAACGCGAACCAGGCCCGGATCGCGATCGGCTCGGGCGGCCTCGTCGGCAAGGGCCTATTCGAGGGCTCCCAGACGGCCGGCCAGTTCGTCCCCGAGCAGCAGACCGACTTCATCTTCACCGTCGCCGGTGAGGAGCTGGGCTTCCTCGGCGGCATGATCATCATTGCCCTGTTCGGCCTGCTGCTCTGGCGGGCCGGCAAGATCGCCCGGCACGCGGACGACCTGTTCGGCGCGCTCGTCGCGGCCGGGGTGATCTGCTGGTTCGCCTTCCAGATGTTCGAGAACATCGGGATGACCCTCGGCATCATGCCGATCACCGGGCTCCCGCTCCCGTTCGTCTCCTACGGGGGCTCGGCGATGTTCGCCGGTTTCATGGCCGTCGGCCTGTTGCAGAACGTGCACGTCCGCTCGGCCAGCTGACCCGGCCGCCCCCGGGCTACCCTGGCCCTGGTCCTGACCCCGTCCGCAGAAGGTCCTTCGTGCGTGACCACAGTCCCGGTGCCTCGATCTTCCCCCGGTTGGAGCCGCTGCTCCCGCTCGTGCAGAAGCCCATCCAGTACGTCGGGGGCGAGCTCAACTCCTCGACGAAGGAGTGGGCCCATACCGACGTGCGCTGGTGCCTCATGTACCCGGACGCGTACGAGGTGGGCCTGCCCAACCAGGGCGTCCAGATCCTGTACGAAGTGCTCAACGAGCGGGAACGTGTGCTCGCCGAGCGCACGTACAGCGTGTGGCCGGACATGGAGCACCTGCTGCGCGAGCACGGCGTGTCGCAGTTCACCGTGGACGGGCACCGTGCGGTCGGCGACTTCGACCTGCTCGGCGTGTCCTTCGCCACGGAGCTCGGCTACACGAACCTGCTGACCGCGCTCGACCTCGCCGGCATCCCGTTCGAGGCCGCCGACCGGACCGACGCGCACCCGCTGGTCATCGGTGGCGGGCACGCCGCGTTCAATCCCGAGCCGGTCGCTGACTTCCTCGACGCCGCCGTGCTCGGCGACGGGGAGCAGGTGGTCCTCGCGATCACCGAGGTCGTCCGCGAGTGGAAGGCGGAGGGGTACCCCGGAGGGCGGGACGGGGTGCTGATGCGTCTCGCGGCGAGCGGCGGCGTGTACGTGCCGCGGTTCTACGACGTCGAGTACCTGCCGGACGGGCGCATCAAGCGGGTCGCGCCCAACCGCCCCGGCGTCCCGTACCGGGTGGCCAAGCACACCCTCATGGACCTCGATGCGTGGCCGTACCCGAAGAAGCCCTTGGTGCCGCTGGCCGAGACCGTGCACGAGCGGTACTCGGTGGAGGTCTTCCGCGGCTGTACGCGGGGCTGCCGCTTCTGCCAGGCGGGCATGATCACCCGGCCGGTCCGCGAGCGCTCCCTCACCGGCATCGGCGACATGGTCGAGCAAGGGCTGCGCGCGTCCGGTTTCGAGGAGGTCGGGCTGCTCTCGCTCTCCTCCGCCGACCACTCCGAGATCGGCGAGGTCGCGAAGGGCCTGGCAGACCGGTACGAGGGCACGAACACGTCCCTCTCGCTGCCCTCGACCCGGGTGGACGCGTTCAACGTCACGCTCGCCAACGAGCTCACCCGCAACGGCAGGCGCTCGGGCCTCACGTTCGCCCCCGAGGGCGGGTCGGAGCGCATCCGCAAGGTGATCAACAAGATGGTCTCCGAGGAGGACCTCATCCGCACCGTCACCACGGCATACGGCCACGGGTGGCGCCAGGTGAAGCTCTACTTCATGTGCGGGCTGCCCACCGAGGAGGACGAGGACGTCCTCGCGATCGGCGAGCTCGCGAAGAAGGTCATCGCCGCAGGACGTGAGGCCTCGGGGAACCACGGCATCCGCTGCACGGTGTCGATCGGTGGCTTCGTTCCCAAGCCGCACACGCCGTTCCAGTGGGCCGCGCAGCTCGACCACGAGACGACGGACGCCCGGCTTGCCAAGCTGCGCGGCATGGTGAAGAAGGACCGCCAGTTCGGCAAGGCCATCGGCTTCCGCTACCACGACGGCAAGCCGGGCATCGTCGAGGGCATGCTCTCCCGCGGTGACCGGCGGGTCGGCAAGGTCATCCGCGCGGTGTGGCAGGCCGGCGGCCGGTTCGACGGCTGGAGCGAGCACTTCTCGTACGACCGCTGGATGGCCTGCGCCGAGCAGGCACTGGCGGACGACCCGGTGGACGTCGGCTGGTACACGACCCGTGAGCGGGAGTTCGCCGAGGTGCTGCCCTGGGACCACCTCGACGCCGGTCTCGACAAGGACTGGCTCTGGGAGGACTGGCAGGCGTCACTCTCCGAGGTCGAGGTGGAGGACTGCCGCTGGACGCCCTGCTTCGACTGCGGCGTATGTCCCCAGATGGGCACCGACATCCAGATCGGCCCGACCGGGCGGCAGCTGCTGCCGCTGACCGTGGTCGGCCCAGGTGGCCCCGGAGGTCCGGGTGGCTCGGGTGGGTCGGGTGGCCCGGCGGCCGGCGAGCCGGCGCCCGCGGGCTCCGAGGTCGCGGCGGGGGAGAGGACCCACGCTGGCGCGCACCCCTGACGGGCCGCCGCCTCCGCCCCCCGTGCAACGGCTGAGGCTGCGCTACGCGAAGCGCGGGCGGCTGCGGTTCTCCAGCCACCGGGACTTCCAGCGGGCCTTCGAGCGCGCCCTCCGCCGGGCCGGGGTCCCCATGGCGTACTCGGCCGGGTTCTCGCCGCACCCCAAGATCTCGTACGCCGGGGCGGCCCCCACCGGAACGGCGAGCGAGGCCGAGTACCTCGAGATCGCCGTGGTCGAGCGGTGCGACCCGGGGTGGCTGCACCAGGCCCTGGACGCGTCCCTCCCCCCCGGCCTGGACGTCCTCGAGGTGGTCGAGGCCGTCGTTCCCGGCCTGGCCGACCGGCTCCAGGCGTCCCGCTGGCGTGTCGCGCTCCCCGGCCTCGGCACGGACGTCCTGGGGAGCGCAGTGGACGCGTTCCTCGCCGCCGAGTCCGTGCAGGTCGAGCGCGTGACGAAGAAGGGCAGGCGCGCGGTCGAACCCCGTGCGGCAGTGATCAGGATGGCTGCCGATCATCCCGGCAACGACGGCGATCCCCCGGGTGAGGCCGACCCCTGTGCGATACTGGACCTGGTCGTCCGGCACGTGACACCTGCCGTACGCCCCGACGACGTCCTCGCCGGGCTGCGTCGAGTGGCCGATCTCGCGCCGCCGGTACCCCCTGGGGTGACCCGGCTGGCGCAGGGGCCCCTCGACGAAGGCACTGGCACGGTCACCGACCCGTTGGCCGCGGACCGGGCAGCCATCGAGGCTGTCCAGGAGCAGCAGCCCGGCAATGGCCGCGGCGGTGCCGCTCCCGGCCCTGTCGAGTCGCCGTCGGCGCCTCAGCGCGGTGCTGGAACCGCGGGGGCGTAGCCGCAGACTTCGCCCGGTGCCACCCGGCGCCCGGCGACCGAGACGATGAGCTCCTGCGCGGCGCCGGTCGAGCGCCCGGGAGCGTGACGGGAGAACAACCCGCATGCTCGAGAACGAGCCGAGCGGCGCCCCTCAGGGCGTCACAGAAGAAGAATCACGACCCATCGAGGACTACCGTCCTCCCGAGACGGGTGACGAGAGCCCTGAGCCGCAGAGCTCAGGCCGTCCCCGACGGCGCCGGGCGGTGAGCCGACCGATTGGCCCGCCTCCGGCCGTCCCCCACGCATCGGAGCCGCAGCCCGAGTCCCGGCCGCAGCCCGAAGCGGGGCCAGAGGCCGAGGCGGGGCCCAAGGTCGAGGCGGGGCCCAAGGTCGAGGCGGGGCCCAAGGCCCAGACGGAGCCCGAGGCCGATCCCCAGCCACAGCCTCAGCCCGAGGCGGAGTCCGAGCCCCAGCCCGAGGCGGAGAAGAAGCCAGCCCGGCGCCGGACAGCCCGTCGGGCCACAGCCTCGCCGGCACCGGTCGAGGCCGACGAGGCATCCGCCTCCGGATCGGGCGAGGCTGCCTCCGTGTCGGACGAGGCGCCCGCCCGGACGACGCGCCGTCGGACGTCCCGCCGCTCCGCCGCCTCCACGGCGGACGCGGCCGCCGACGCCCCGGTCGACCCGGCGATCGCGGGTGGCGCGACGACCTCCCCGTTCGCCTCCACGGGTGAGACCGCGACCGCCGCG
>JBOGEN010000184.1:0-28955 GCA_050743265.1 Actinomycetes bacterium | reverse complement strand
GTATCTCATGGGGCTGCGGCTGCTCGAGGACGTGGCGGACGACGTCGACGTCCTCATCCCTGGCCACGGGTCAGTCGGCGGAGCTGACCAGGTACACGCACGGATCGAACAGGACCGCGCGTACGTGTTCGCCCTGCGTGACGCCCAAGACCCCAGCGACCCGCGGATCGGCCCATCGGCCAAGCCCGGCTGGGAATGGGTCAGCGACATACACACAGGGCAAGCCCAAAGCCTCGCCCAAAGACGCGAACGCGACGCGACGCCCGGCTAACGATCCCCATCCGGCACATCCGGATCTGCCGCAGATGGTGCGCTGTCGCGCCTAAGAGCAGGCGTCGGTTCTGCATACGGTCGAGAAGAACTCGAATGCAGGAGGTCTGGCCACCCCAGTACGGTCCCGGTCATGACCGCGGATGAGTTTGTGCCAGTTGGCTTCGATCCGCCGAGCTCGCTCGCCACCGACCAGTTCCACCTCGAACCGCTGGGGCCGCAGCACAATCAGGCCGATCATGCCGCGTGGATGTCGAGCATCGAGCACATACGCTCCACTCCCGGCTATCCCGACGGCACCTGGCCACCACGCAGCGGCATGACGCTCGAGGAGAACCTCACCGACCTTCGCCGCCACGCCGACGACTTCACGCGGCGCGCCGGTTTCACCTTCACCGTCCTCGACCCAGGCAACAACGACGTCATCGGTTGCGTCTACCTGTATCCCTCGGCCTCCAAGGAGTGGGACGTCACGGTGCAGTCCTGGGTGCGCGCCGACAGATCGGGCCTCGACGTACCACTCGCCGACGCCGTCGCACGCTGGCTCGCCACCGACTGGCCCTGGGAGCGCGTGGACCGCTGCGGTCGCTGAGTTGTGACGGCACCGCTCATGCCGCCGACAACTCTCGCTGCGGCCATCAGGACATGCCCCTGGTCGCGCGATCGTGCCGAATTGAGGGACGACTTGCGACGACGCCCCCGGCCGGCCTAACGGTGAGGGCTCACAGTGCGTCAGCCGGATAGAATCCTCTGAGTCAAGCCTCGGACCGCCCCCGGTCCGAGGCTCTTTTCATGACCGATCTTCCACGCGTCGCAGGACTACCCGCCCCCATCGCTGTTGCCCCCGCCACTGCCTAACACCAACAGGTCCTCGAGCGGCTGTGGTTGCTGTTCCGCCCCGACATGTCAGAGGTCAACCGCGCACTGCCGAACCCCGACGGCTCCTATCGGGCCGAGCGACTCGCGCACGCGCTCACCGATCCCACATTGAGCCCGTGGGTGATCACAGCGGGCGAGCATCCCGTCGGGTTCGCCATCGTCCGCTCCCTCGACCAAGCCACGCGGGCCATCAACAGCTTCTTCATCGTCAAGCCGGCACGCCGGCACGGCCTAGGACTCGCGTTGGCCACCACAGTCGTCCGCAGCCATCCTGGCGCATGGGAGGTGGCCTACCAGGACACCAACCATGCAGCTGCACGTTTCTGGGCGGCTTTGGCCGCCGAGCTTGACCCCCAATGGAGACACCAACATCAACCCCTGCCGGATCGGCCCGACCTCCCGCAGACTCCTGGATCTCCTTCAATGCACGATGAGACGTTGGGCGCCCTGTTTGTGCTGGTCAGGGGTGGAGCCGGCGAGGGGACTCGAACCCCTAGCCTCCCGATTACAAGTCGGGTGCGCTGCCAGTTGCGCCACGCCGGCGAGACGGCCGCCAGCCTAGCCGCGACCGCTGCCCCGCTCAGGCGACGTTCTCCGCGACGGCCGTCCGCTGGGCGAGGTGCTCGGCCAGGTAGGCCGCGTCCCGGCCCACGCCGTCGATGGAGTTGGACGACCTGGTCCACTGCCAGCGCAGGCCCATCCAGTACAGGCCGGGCTGCGGGCTGACGCCGCGGCGGTGCACAGGCTCGCCCTCGGAGTCCAGCGGGGCGGCGTCGAGCCAGCGGTAGTCCCGGGCGTACCCAGTCGCCCAGATGACCGTGCGCACGCCGGCGGCGTCGAGGTCGAGCCGAGTGGGGGCCGTTCGCGTCCACGCGGGAGCCCCCTGCGGAGGCACGCGCACCAGCGCCGGCCCCGCCGGCAGGCCCGTGCGCGCGACGTACTCGTCCACGCGGTTGCGGAACCGGGCCGTGTAGTTGTCCGCCTCGGCCAGCCGGTCCGGCAGGTCACACGCGAAGCGGGCCACAGACGAGTCCACAGAAGAGTCCAGACCGACCAGCCGACCGACCGGCGTGACCCCGTGCCGGACAAGCCGGCGCAGGTCCAGGTCCTCCGAACCCCCGGCCGTCACGACGCTGGGCCGACGCGCCGGCGCGGCACCCGGCAGCGTGTCCACGTTCCGCTCGAGCTCGCCCATGTGGTCGAGCCACCAGTACGCGTCGTGGCCCCGGTACCGGCGCGGCAGCGGCCGGTGGTGCCCGACCGCGAGGTACACCCGGCGGCCGGCGCGGGCCAGCTCGTCCGCGATCTGCTGCCCGGACGGCCCCGCCCCGACGACCAGCACGCCACCAGGCGCGATCTGGCCCGGGTTCCGGTAGCGCCAGGTATGCAGCTGGCGCACCCTCCCCGGCAGGGCCGTCGCCATGTCGGGGACGTGTGGCCGCTGGTAGTGCCCGGTGGCGACGACGAGGTTGCCCGCCTCGTACGTCGCCTCGTCGGTGTGGACGGTCCAGCCCTGACCCGACGACGACGGCCGGGCCGACCGGACGGTCACGCCGTCGAGCACGGGCGCGTCGAACGAGTCGGCGTACGCCTGGAGGAAGCGCGCGATCTCGTCCCGGCCCATGAACCCGTGGGGGTCGGCCCCGCGGTAGCGGAACCCCGGCAGCCGGGTCTGCCAGTTCGGGGAGAGCAGCCGGAAGGAGTCCCACCGCTCGCTGCGCCAGCGCTCGCCGACCCGACCCCGTTCCAGGACCACGTGGTCCCGGCCGAGGTCGCGGAGACATCGGCTCAGAGCCAGTCCCGCCTGCCCGGCACCGACGATGAGGGTCTCGACCTGCGTCTTCATGTCTGCTCCTGGGTCCTGGTGGCCCACAGGTCGTGGGCACGGGACAGAACCTAGGAACAACGCGCGGCCGCCCCATCGGGGCCGACTGCCCATTCCGGGGAGAGGATCTACCCATGTAGGCACGCGCGTGACTGCCTAGCAGGACAAACCGGGCGGCCTGCCGACACGGGCGGGCCGACCTGGCTACCCCAGCGTGGGGGACTGCCCGGAGCTGGGCGGGGCGATCGGCCACTCCTCGAACTCCGCACACCGCCCGTCCGCCGCGAGCCGCACGATCCACAGGTCGCGCCACTCCTGGCCGCGTGGGGGGCCGTACCGGACCTCGACCCGGACCACCCCGATGTCCCCGTCGCAGGCAACCACGGACGCGGTCATCGTGAACGCCTCGTCCGGGCCTTCCCGCTCGCGGTCCCAGATGTCGCCGACGGCGTCGAGACCATGCGCTCCCGGGTCGTACGGGGACATCCGGTACACCACGTCCTCGGTGAAGACATCGGCCAACACGTCGGTGCCGGCGGTGCGCCACGCCCGCTCGTACGTGGCGACCCACCGTTCCAGCTCGTCGCGTGTCACGCGCGCATCATGTCACCGGCCCACGGGCCAGTGCGCCACCAAAGACGCATGTTCCCCTCGTCGAACGCGAGCCTCGCCGGTCGCGCTGCCGTACGCTGCGAAAGGCGCGAACCACGCGCAACCAGGCTTGTCGTACACCTCGGTACGGGGGGTGGGCATGCGGATCGTCCTGCTGGTCTTGGGGTTCGTCCTCCTCCTCGCCATCGTCGCGGACTTCGGCAACGCCTTCGGTGGCCTGGACTCGCTCCCGCGCGCGGACGAGTCGAACGGCCGGGTGTGCGGCCTGGTGATGATGTCGGACGACCCGGGCGTGGACCGGGCGGTGGAGCGGGGGGTGATCCCCGAGCTGGACGGCGTCAACCTCGACCTGGCCGAGCAGATCCTTCGGGTGTCCGGGTTCGAGAACGTCATCGAGGAGGACGCCACCGAACGCGACCGCGACATCACCGTCGACGACAACTGGTTCGTGGTGCGCCAGTTCCCCCCGGCCGGGACCATCGGGCCGCCGGACACCGGCGTCGTGCTGACGGTGAACACCTACGGCGAGGACGAGGACAAGTGCCCGTCCGGCTGGTACCCGACCCAGGCGGGCGACTGAGCCCGAGCCGCAGCCCTCAGTTGAGCCCGGCCAGGATCGCCCACTGCCCGACCGGCTCGTCGGGCTCGTTCATCGTCGCGTAGTCGTACTGGCTGCCGCCGATCGCGCCGGCGTCGAGGCAGGCGTCCACGAAGGCCTGCACGCGGGCTTGTGTCACCGGCGTCCGGATCGGGACGGGCTCGCCGATCACGCCCCCCTCGACGTGGACACGACGCCCGGTCAGCGCCTGGGTGGTGTCGACCTGGTCGACGATCCAGTCGTACACCTGCTGGGCCGACCACGCGTCGCCCGGTGCCCCGCGGAACGACCACAGCAGCATCGGGACGACGACCTCGCTGTTCGGGCCGATGCCGGACCACGGGAAGCCCGACCACCTGTTGCCCGCCTCGGTCCCGAACGGGGACGGCACGATCGCGGCCATCGGCGTGGTCACCTCGGCGCGGGACTGCTCGAGATGCGGCACGACGCTCGCGTTGAAGGTGGCGTGGTCGACCTCGCCTGCGGTCACGGGCTCAGTCGGGGCTCGGTACCGCTCGATGTCGACGCCCACCGCGTCGAAGCGCTGCCCGCCCGGGCTGACGTAGTCGCCGATCGCGACGGTACGGCGCACGTCGCGCGTCATGTCGCCGTACGCCGGCACGTACCAGCCGACGACCTTGATGCCGGCCGGGTGGGCTGCGTCCAGCCACTGGCCCATCTCGGTCTCGTCGAAGAAGTCGTTGACGCTGTTGAAGCGCGCGGTGGACAGGAACAGCGTACGGACGCCGCGGGCCTGCATGTCCGCGATGGAGGGGGTAGGCGCGAGCGAGGGGTAGTCGAGCGTGTCCACCCAGGTGGCGAGGCCACGGAACGGCGCGTACTGGTCGACGATGCGCCAGCCCGACCACGACCCGCCGGGGCTCGTCCGGACCGCCTCGTAGAGGAACCCGTTGGCACGACGCGCCACCACCCGGACGTCGTCGCCGATCGCCGCGGCCCCGGGGCCGGACGTGTGGATGTCCTCCCCCAGCCGCAGCAACGAGGTCCACGCCCCTGAGACGAGGCTGCGCACGTTCATCCGGCCGCCGGACCCGCGGAAGGCCACGTCCAGCCGGCCCACCACCGGCGCGGCGACGGCGGGCTGTGCGGACAGGTTGCCGCCCAGGTTGCGCCAGGACGCCCATCCGCCCGCCGTGGTGAAGCGGCGGTGCAGCAGGTCGTTGCCCGATCCGCGCGCGACGACGTCGATCCGGCCCACCCCCCAGGAGGTGGCCGCGGGCGAAGAGGTGAGCGTGCCGCCGCGTCGCGTCCACGCGCCCCACACACCGTTCGCGAACGTCCGCTGGTAGAGCGCGTTGTCCGTCCAGCGGGCGAACACGTCGAGCCGTCCGGGCCCCCACGAGGCAACTGCGGGTGCGGACGTCAGGGCGCCGCCGAGCGACGTCCAGTCCGACCATCCGTCGGGCGTACGGGTCCGCCACTTCAGGCGGTTGTCGGTGCCGCGGGCGAACACGTCGAGGTGTCCCTCGTCCCAGGACACGACCGCGGGCTGCGAGGCGAGCGACCCGCCGCGGTCGAGCGGGCGTCCCCAGCTGCCTCCGCTGAGCAGGGACTGGTGGCGCAGCGTGCCGCCGGACGTCCAGAACAGGTCACGGCGGCCCGGCGCCAGGGACGTCACGGCCGGGGAGGTGGCCTCCGGCGAGGGCAGCGCGATGGCGCGTGCCACCGGTAGTGCGCCCGCACCCTGCGCTGACACCAGCCCGACACCCGCAGCAAGGAGGGCGGCTGTCGCCATGGCCACGCTTCGACGGACCGTCTGCCGGAGCCACATGGCCGCCTCCCCGATCGGCCGCGGCAGGGAGTGCGCGACCTGGCCTCAGCCAAGTACGTCACGGAGCCGCTGCCAATGGACCGTTGCCGCGCACGAGGTGACCCGCGACCGGCCGTGTCCGTAGTCCGTTCGGGCCAGGTCACCGGCTCTCTCGGATGGTTACGCGCCGTTCACACCGGAGAGACAGACGGTTACCGCATAGAACTGGGGGCGCTGGGGGGTCGGGACGACTACAGGGGGGTCGTCCCGGCCTCCCTGTCTCGTTTCGTGCGCCGGCCCGCCGGGTCGCGGGGGACGCCGGGACGCCGGGTCAGGCCGTCCGGACGACGCGGTACTCGTCACCGGCCGCGCTGCCGAGGAACCCGAGCAGCGCGCGGCGCAGCCCGCCGGCGTCCAGCCCGTGGACGCGGTCGTGCTCCTCCGGCTCGCCGTAACGGCATACCTCGTGGCGGCCGACGCCCAGCCCGAGCACCCGGTGCGGGATGTGCCGCAGCGCCTCGGTCACGGCAGGGACGGACGTCCTCGCCAGGTACGGCTCGACGAGCACCACGTCCGGCGTCCCGAGCGTGGCGACGAGCCCGACCGCGTCGAACGGGCGCACCGTGGTGGCATACAGGACCGTGACGTCGAGACCTTCGGTCGCCGCGAGCGTGGCGTCGAGCAGCGGGCCGACCGCGACGACGGTCGCCCCGCTCCCGCGGCGCAACATCGTCATCTCCCCCGGGCTGCCCGGGTGCGCCCGGCGGTTCTCGCGGGTGCTGAGCCGGACATAGGCCCGGCCGTCGCCGGTGACGGCGCGGCGCAGCAGCGGCTCGAGCTCGTCCGGGTGGCCGGGGACGTGCGCGGTCCAGTCCCCCAGCGTGTCGAGCAGGGCCACGTCGCCGGGCGCCTGGTGCGTACGCCCGCCCGCCGGCCAGTCGTACGACGCGCCGGTGCTCACGAGCACACCGCCGACGTCCTGGTGGACGAAGTCCAGCTTGACCTGCTCGAACGCGCGCTCCAGCAGGAACGGGCCGTACGAGTGGACGACCGGTCGCATGCCGGCGAGGGCGAGCCCGGCTCCGGCGCTGACCATGAGCTGCTCGCGGATGCCGACGTTGACGACCCGGTCAGTGTGACGCCGGCTCGCGCTGCGGAACAGGTCGGCGGAGATGTCGGCGAGGACCAGGGCGACGCTCGGGTCCTCGTCCAGCAGGTCGGTGGTGGCCGCGGCGAACCGCTCACGCATCGTGCGCCCGACGGGGAGGCTGGTGGTGGTCACGGGTTCTCTCCTTGCTCCGCGAAGTCGGCTTGCTCCACGTGGTCGGCTTGCTCCGCGAGCTCAGCCGCGGGGCTCGACAGTGGCGACGACCGCCTGGGGTCGCCCGTCCGGCGAACGGGTGAAGGCGCGGGTGAGCGCGTCGTGGTCGCGTCCGTCGACGGTGACGGCATCCCATCCCTCGACGGAGAACCGGGACGCGATCCCGCCCGGCCAGCCGTGTGTCGACGACGCGTTGTCGACCACGACCGCGGTGAGCCCGTCCAGCCCGGCGGCTCCGGCGTACGCGAGGGCCTCGTGGTTGCTGCCCTCGTCCAGCTCGCCGTCGCCGACGAGCACGACGACGCGGGGAGCGCGGACGTGGCCGGCCGCCCGCGCGCGGGCCCGCAGCCCGAGCGACGTGCCCACCGCGAGCGGCAGTCCGTGCCCGAGCGACCCGCTGGAGATCTCGACGCCGGGGACGAGCGTGCGGTCGGGGTGGTGGCCCAGCGGCGATTCGTACGCGCCGAACGTCGGCAGCACCGCCGGGTCGAGGAAGCCCTTGGCCGCGAGCACCGCGTAGTACGCCATCGGCCCGTGGCCCTTGGAGAGCAGGAAGCGGTCCCGCTCGGGGTCCTCGGCCCGCGCCGGGCTCACGTCGAGCACCCGGTCGTAGAGCACCCACAGGACGTCCAGGGTGGACGTGGCGCTGGGGCCGTGCTTCTCGTCGCCGGTCATCAGGGAGAGCAGGCGCGGCAGGTCGGCGTAGCCGTACCGCGGGGCTGTGGTCGTCGTCATGGGGAGCATCCGACAACTTCGAGTTCACTCGAAGTCAAGCCCTGTTCGCGAGGACGTACGCTGGCCCCGTGTCCGTCCTTCCCGACCGGCTGACCATCGGCGAGCTCTCCGAGCGCAGCGGCGTGGCACGCTCGGCGCTGCGGTTCTACGAGGCCGAGGGGCTGATCCACGCCGAGCGCAGCGCCGGGGGCCAGCGCCGGTACGCCCGGGCGGTGCTCCGGCGGGTGGCGTTCGTCCGGGCCGCACAGAAGATCGGCCTGACCCTGGACGAGATCAGGGAGGCGCTCGGCGAGCTGCCCGAGGCCCGTACCCCGACCCGCGCCGACTGGGCGCGGCTCTCCCGCAGCTGGCAGCGCCTGCTGGACGCGCGCATCGGAGAGCTGGAGCGCCTGCGCGACGACCTCACCGGCTGCATCGGCTGCGGCTGCCTGTCCCTGCAGCGCTGCCGGCTCTACAACCCTGGCGACACGGCGGCCCGGTTTGGCCCGGGTGCCCGCTACCTGCTGGGCGACGCGTCGGCGGCAACCCCGTCGCAGCGCCGCGCGGGGACCTCGTAGCGTCGGCCAGGCCCCGCCATGTCGCGCTGCGTCACGACACCTGGCCCGACCCCCGGAGGACCCCGTGCCCGAACGCACCGTCACCGTCGGCTCGGCCGTCGGGCTGCACGCCCGTCCCGCCGCGCTGTTCGTCCAGGCGGCGGCGGCCCAGCCCGTGGCCGTCACGATCGCCAAGGCGGGGACGCCGCCGGTGGACGCACGCAGCATCCTCTCCGTCCTCGGCCTGGACGCCCGGAGCGGCGACGAGGTCGTCCTGGCGGCGGAGGGCGCCGGCGCGGACGCGGCGCTGGACGAGCTCGTCGCGCTCGTGGCGCGCGACCTCGACGGCGAGGGCTGACGTGCCCACGGACCTCCGCGGCCTCGGGGTGAGCGCTGGCGTGGCGGCCGGCGCGGTCGCGCGGATGGGCGACCCGCCGGCGGTCCCGGACACGGTGCGGCCCGACCCCGACCCGGACGTCGAGCTGGACGCGGCGCGGCAGGCGCTCGAGACCGTCGCGGCCTCCCTCGACAGGCGAGCCGCCCGGGCCGACAGGCAGGCGGCCGGCGTGCTCACGGCGCAGGCGCTGATGGCCCGCGACCCGGCGCTGGCACGCACGGTCGAGGTCGCGATCCGCGACGGAGCGGCAGCGGTCACCGCAGTCGCGGACGCGTTCGGCGCGTACCGCGCGACACTCGCCGCCGCCGGCGGCTACATGGCCGATCGGGTAGCCGACCTCGACGACGTGTGCCACCGGACGGTGGCCGTGCTGCTCGGCGTGCCGATGCCCGGCGTGCCCGACCCGGGGCACCCGTACGTCCTCGTCGCCCATGACCTCGCCCCGGCCGACACGACGTCTCTGGACGCGGGCACCGTGCTCGCCGTCGTCACCGAGACCGGCGGCCCGACAAGCCATACCGCGATCCTGGCGAAGGCGCTGGGCGTCCCGGCCGTCGTGGCGTGCCCCGAGGCCTCCCGCCTGGGGGACGGTGATCAGGTGCTCGTCGACGGGAGCACCGGCGCGGTCACGCTGGACCCCTCCGAACCCGCCGTACGCCGGGCGCTGGCCGACCACGAGGCGTCCCGCGACGCGCACGAGCAGGCGGCGGGCCCCGGGCGTACAGCCGACGGGCACCCGGTCCCGCTGCTGGTCAACCTCGGCGGCGCGGCCGACCTCGTCGGCCTGGACGCGGTCGCCGCGGTGGAGGCCGAGGGCGTCGGGCTGTTCCGGACCGAGTTCCTCTACCTCGACCGCGCGGACGCGCCGAGCCACGCCGAGCAGGTCGAGGCGTACCGCCGCGTGTTCACCGCGTTCGCCGGGCGCCGGGTGGTCGTCCGCACGCTGGACGCCGGCGCGGACAAGCCGCTGCCGTTCGTCACCGGGCCGGACGAGGCGAACCCGGCACTCGGCGTCCGCGGGCTGCGGACCGCCCGCCGCCACCCCGACCTGCTCGCCGTCCAGCTCGCCGCTCTCGCGGAGGCGGCGAAGGGCAGCGGTGCCGACGTGGAGGTGATGGCGCCGATGGTGGCCACGCCTGGGGAGGCGGCCGGGTTCGTCGCGCAGGCGCACGACGCCGGGCTGCCGACCGCAGGGGTGATGGTCGAGATACCCGCCGCCGCGCTGCGCGCCCGGCATGTCGTCGCCGCCTGCGACTTCGTCTCGCTGGGCACCAACGACCTCGCCCAGTACACGTACGCCGCCGACCGTAGCGAGGGTCTGCTCGCCGAGCTGCTCGACGCGTGGCAGCCCGCGGTGCTCGAGCTCGTCCGGCTGACGGCCGAGGCCGGCACGGGGGCCGGGACTCCGGTGGGCGTGTGCGGTGAGGCGGCGAGCGACCCGATGCTCGCGCTCGTCCTCGTGGGGCTGGGGGTGACCAGCCTGTCCATGACGCCGCGGAGCGTGCCCAGCGTCCGGACTGCGCTCGGCCTGCACAGCCTGGCGGAGTGTCGAGGCCTGGCCTCCCGCGCGCTCGAGGCGCGGGACGGGCGCGACGGGCGTACCGCGGTGGGGGCGGCGGCCGCGCGGGCCTGAGGGCAAGGCGCGCGTCAGAACCCGTCAGCGGTACGGCGGGACGCGCGCACCGGTCACCTTGAGCAGCAGCGAGTACACCGACGTGGTGGCGCAGATGAAGAGCCGGTTGCGCTTGGGGCCGCCGAACACCACGTTGGCCACCGCCGACTCGGGTACGAGCAGCTTGCCGAGCAGCGTGCCGTCCTCGTGGTAGCAGTGCACGCCGTCCCCGGCGGACGTCCAGAGGCGTCCGCCGTCGTCGAACCGGAACCCGTCGAACCCGCCCACCGTCGGCGTGGCGAAGACCGTGCCGCCGGACAGCGACCCATCGGCGCCCACGTCGAACACGCGCATGTGCTTCACACCCGTGTCGGACACGTAGAGCCGGCTCTCGTCGGGCGAGAACGCCAGGCCGTTGGGCCGGTCGAAGTCGTCCGCGGCGATGCGGACCTCGCCGGAGGGGTCGACGCGGTAGAGGTGGCAGGCGCCGATCTCGCTCTCGGCCCGGAACCCCTCGTAGTCGCTGTCGATGCCGTACGCGGGATCGGTGAACCAGACGGCCCCGTCCGTGCTCACCACCACGTCGTTCGGGCTGTTGAGTCGCCTGCCCGCATAGCGGTCGGCGACCACGGTCACGGACCCGTCGTGCTCGGTCCGGGAGACGCGGCGGTTGCCGTGCTCGCACGAGACGAGGCGGCCCTCCCGGTCGAGCGTGTGGCCGTTGGTGTAGCCGGCGGGGTGCCGGAACACCCCCACCGCTCCGGTGGTCTCGTCCCAGCGCAGGATGCGGTCGTTGGGGATGTCGCTCCAGAGCAGGTACCGCCCGGCCGGGACGTAGACCGGGCCCTCGGCCCAGCGGCAGTCGCCGTAGAGGCGTTCCAGCCGGTCGTCCCCGTCGCAGCCGCGGAAGCGCTCGTCGAGCACCTCGAACTCCGCCGGGACCGTCTCGCGCACTCGTCGGCCCTGCCTCACGCGCCCTCCTCTACGGGGTGGCCACCTTCTCGTGCTTGCCCAGCACGGTGATGCCGCCCGGGCTCACCAGGTAGTGCCTGGCGTCGGCGTGCTTGTCGACGCCGATGACGGCGCCGTCGGGAACGTGCACGCCCTTGTCGAGGATGGCCCGGCGGACGACCGCGCCGCGCCCCACGGTGACCCCGTCCATGAGCACGGACTCCTCCACCCGCGAGCCGGGCTGCACCCACACGTCCGACGACAGCACACTGTGGTCCACCACTCCCCCGGCGACCACGGCACCCGCACCGACCAGGGACTCGTGCGCCTCGCCGCCCTCGACGAACTTCACCGGCGGCAGCTGCGGCATGGACGTGAAGATCGGCCACTGCCGATTGTAGAGGTTGAAGACGGGGTCGATCGACACGAGGTCCATGTGCGCGTCGTGGTACGCGTCGATGCTGCCGACGTCCCGCCAGTAGCCGCGCTCCCGGTCGCCGATGCCCGGTACCTCGTTGTCGCGGAAGTCGTACACGTGCGCGCCGCCGCCCTCGACGAGCATCGGGATGATCGAGCCGCCCATGTCGTGCACGGAGCCCTCGTCGCCGGCGTCCAGCTTCAGCGCCTCGACGAGAACGTCGGTGGAGAACACGTAGTTGCCCATGGACGCGAACGTCGCGTCGGGGTCGTCCGGCAGACCGGGCGGATCGGAGGGCTTCTCGAGGAAGGCGTCGATCGTCCGCCCGTCCGAGGTCTGGATGATGCCGAAGGCCGAGGCCCCCTCGCGCGGGACCCGGATGCCGGCCACCGTCACGCCCGCCCCCGAGGCGATGTGCTGCTCGACCATCTGGGCCGGGTCCATCCGGTAGACGTGGTCCGCGCCGAAGACGACGACGTAGTCGGGCCTGTCGTCGTACACGAGGTTGAGCGACTGGAAGATCGCGTCGGCCGACCCGGTGAACCACCGCGGGCCGAGCCGCTGCTGCGCCGGCACCGGGGTCACGTAGTTGCCGAGCAGCGTCGACATCCGCCAGGTGGTGGTGACGTGCCGGTCGAGGGAGTGCGACTTGTACTGGGTGAGGACGCACAGCCGCAGGTATCCCGCGTTGACGAGGTTGGAGAGCACGAAGTCGACGAGCCGGTACTTGCCACCGAACGGCACTGCGGGCTTGGCGCGATCACGGGTGAGCGGGAGCAGGCGCTTGCCCTCGCCACCGGCCAGGACGATGCCGAGGACCCGCTTCTGTACCTGTCTGCCCGGCGCCATGGGCCGACCCTAATCTGTGCCCCATGCGCGCGGCAGTCCTCACCAGGGAGTGGCCCCCCGACCTCTACGGCGGCGCGGGGGTGCACGTGGACTTCCTCGTCCCCGAGCTGCGCCGGCTCGTCGACGTGGACGTCCACTGCTTCGGGAAGCCCCGACCTGACGCGACGGGCCACCAGCCCCCGAGCACCCTGGACGGGGCGAACGCCGCACTCCGGACGCTCGGCGTCGACCTCGCCATGGCCCAGGCGGTCGAGGGCGCCGACCTGGTGCACTCCCACACCTGGTACGCGAACATGGCCGGCCACCTCGCGAAGCTCATGCACGGCGTGCCGCACGTGGTCACCGCGCACTCGCTGGAGCCGCGCCGCCCCTGGAAGGCCGAGCAGCTCGGCGGGGGGTTCGCGGTGTCGTCCTGGGTGGAGCGGACGGCATACGAGGCAGCGGACGCGGTGATCGCCGTCTCCGACGGCATGCGCGCGGACGTGCTCGACTGCTACCCAGCGCTGGACCCGTCCCGGGTGCACGTGGTGCGCAACGGGATCGACACCGACCTGTACCGGCCGGTACCCGAGACGGACGTGCTGGAGCGTCTGGGCGTCGACCCGTCCCGTCCCTCGGTGGTGTTCGTCGGCCGGGTCACCCGCCAGAAGGGCGTGGAGCACCTGCTCGCCGCTGCCCACGAGTTCGACCCGTCCGCCCAGCTGGTGCTGTGTGCGGGCGCGCCGGACACGGAGGACCTGGCCCGGCGTACCGCAGCGGCCGTGGCGGAGCTGAAGGCCGAGCGGGAGGGGGTCGTCTGGGTCGAGGAGATGCTGCCGCGGGCGGACGTCGTCCAGCTGCTCACCCACGCGACCCTGTTCGTCTGCCCGTCGGTGTACGAGCCGCTGGGCATCGTCAACCTCGAGGCGATGGCGTGCGGGACCCCGGTCGTGGCCAGCGCGGTCGGGGGCATCCCCGAGGTCGTGGACGACGGCGAGACCGGCCTCCTCGTCCCGTACGACGAGACGCGGCCCCGGCACTTCGAGCACGCACTGGCCGACCGGGTGAACACCCTGCTGGCCGACCCGGCACGCGCCGAGGCGATGGGGCACACGGGCCGCGAGCGCGTCGTGGAGGAGTTCGGCTGGGATGCCGCCGCGCGCGCCACCGTCGAGGTGTACCACTCGGTGACCTAACTCCCTGACAGCGACCTGTAACCGGCGGAGACTGTCTCCCACCAGGGCAGACACAGGCCAGGGGGAGGTCGCATGTCCGGCACCAAGATCGAAGTCCCGGTCGACCGCGCGGTGGACGGGGACACCGTCCGGGTGATGATCGGCGAGAAGTCCGAGAGCGTCCGCATCTCCTGCCTGGACACGGAGGAGTCGCTGGCCGGTGGGGGCAAGCCGGTGACCCCGTTGGGCAAGAAGGCCTCGGACCACGCCAAGTCCGTGCTCAAGAACGGCCGGGTGGTCACGCTGGAGTTCGAGGGGGACGAGCCCGCCGAGGTCTGCCTGCAGCGCTACCGCGACAACTTCGGGCGGCTGCTCGCGTACCTCCACGTCGAGGACGACGACTTCGTCGAGGACACGATCCGGCAGGGCTACAGCCCGTACTTCTGCAAGTACGGCAACGCCCGCTTCGTCGAGCACCACCGGCGCTACACGCAGGCCGAGCGCGCCGCGATCGGCGAGCACCTCGGCGTCTGGGACCAGCTCAAGCACAACGGGTCGGTCACCCGGGAGTACCCGGACCTCACGTCGTGGTGGGCGCTGCGAGCCTCGATCGTCGACGACTACCGCCGCGCACGCGGGGAGGGGATCGACGTCCTCGACTCGAGGCTGCACTTCGCCGAGCTGACCCGCCGCGCCGGGGCGGGCGGCGAGGCCGTCGTGTTCACCGAGCTGCGCGAGCTCCGGCGGCTCGGGTCGCGCAAGGCGATCATCGACATCGGCTCGGTTGCTCAGCCCTTCAAGGTCTTCGTCCCGGACATCGAGTCGTCCAAGGGGCAGAAGCTCGTGCATCTGCTCGAGGACCGGTACCTCGGAGTCAGCGACGGGGCGACGGTGACGCGTCCGCTCCGCGGCTACGCGTACGTCCGCGGGACACTGAAGCTGTTCGGCGCTCCCGGCGACCAGACACCCGAGATCGTCGTGGACGGGCCGGACGGCCTCTTCGACTCGGCCGAGGAGGCCCTCGCCGACTGACCCGCCGACTGACCCGCCGGCCGAGCCGCGGCGGGAGCGCCGGCCTGCCGCGGCGCTCACGCGCGGGGCCTACCGTGCTGCGGGAGAGCACCCGAGCAGGAGGCCCCGTGACCGTCCACCCCCGTGCCGGCGAGCCCGCCGCTCCCGAGGACCTCGTCGACGTCCCTCGGCTGGTCACCGCGTACTACACGCTGCGGCCGGATCCGTCCGACCCCGCGCAGCGGGTCACGTTCGGGACGTCCGGCCACCGTGGGTCCTCGTTCGACGCGGCGTTCAACGAGGCGCACATCGTGGCCACGAGCCAGGCCATCTGCGACTACCGCGCGGCACAGGGCCACGACGGCCCGCTCTACCTCGCCAAGGACACGCACGCCCTGTCCGAGCCCGCCCTGGCCAGCGCACTCGAGGTGCTCGCGGCCAACGACGTCCCGGTGCTCCTCGACTCGCGGGACGGGTACACGCCGACGCCTGCGCTGTCCCGCGCGGTGCTCACCCACAACCGAGCCGGCGACCGCGGCACGGCCGACGGCGTCGTCGTCACCCCGTCGCACAACCCGCCGGCCGACGGCGGGTTCAAGTACAACCCGCCGAACGGCGGCCCGGCAGGCTCCGACGTCACCCGCTGGATCCAGGACCGGGCGAACGCACTGCTCGCAGCCGACCTCGACGGCGCACGCCGGGTGCCCTACGCGCGGGCCCTGTCCGCCGGGTCGACCGGACGGTACGACTTCCTCGGCACGTACGTGGACGACCTTCCGCACGTGGTCGACCTGGAGGCCATCCGGCGGGCGGGCGTCCGGGTGGGCGCCGACCCGCTGGGCGGGTCCAGCGTCGCGTACTGGTCCGAGATCGCCGAGCGGCACGGGCTCGAGCTCACCGTGGTGAACCCGCTGACCGACCCCACGTTCCGGTTCATGACGCTCGACTGGGACGGGCGCATCCGGATGGACTGCTCGTCCCCGTACGCGATGGCCTCGCTCATCGCGCAGCGCGCGGCGTACGACATCGCGACCGGCAACGACGCCGACGCCGACCGGCACGGCATCGTCACGCCGGACGCGGGCCTGATGAACCCGAACCACTTCCTCGCGGTCGCCATCGCCTACCTGTTCGCCCACCGGGAGGGCTGGCCCGCCGACGCGGCCGTGGGCAAGACGCTGGTGTCCTCGTCGATGATCGACCGGGTGACGGCCGACCTGGGCCGCGCCCTCGTCGAGGTCCCGGTCGGGTTCAAGTGGTTCGTGCCCGGCCTGCTGGACGGCTCGGTCGCGTTCGGCGGCGAGGAGAGCGCCGGGGCGTCCTTCCTGCGGCGCAACGGCCACGTGTGGACGACCGACAAGGACGGGCTGACGCTCGCGCTGCTGGCCTCGGAGATCCTCGCCGTCACCGAGAAGAGCCCGTCCGAGCACTACGCCGACCTGGTGGCCCGCCACGGCGACCCCGCGTACGCCCGGGTGGACGCGGTGGCAACCCGGGAGCAGAAGGCCGTACTCGCGAGGCTCTCCCCCGACCAGGTGACGGCGACGACCCTCGCCGGCGACCCGATCACCGCGGTGCTCACCGAGGCGCCCGGTAACAAGGCGCCCATCGGCGGGCTCAAGGTCGCCACCGAGACCGGCTGGTTCGCGGCTCGGCCGTCCGGCACCGAGGACGTCTACAAGGTGTACGCCGAGTCGTTCGCCGGCCCGGACCACCTGGCCCGCATCCAGGACGAGGCGAAGGCGGTCGTATCGGCCGCCCTGGAAGGCGCCTGAGCGGCGGGCGTGCCGACCTGCTCTGCCCCGCGACGCGGTCGACGACCTCGACCAGGGACGCCTGCACGGCCGTGGCATCCTCGTGCCCTGACCGTCGCCGGGACGACCTGTCCACGGGTCGCCAGCATGACGAGCACGCCGACGGGGCACGCTGTCCGGACCCGTCCGGGACGGACCCGGCACCACACCCACGCCTACGGCGGGAAAGGCGGCAGGAGTGGCAGACGCGCCCCACCCCGAGGTGGCGAGGGCAGTCACGCACATCCGTGACCGGTTCGGCGCGGCGGGGCTGCGCGACCTGATATCCCTCGCACAACGTGAGCTGGCCGAGAGCGAGCGCATCCTCGCCGAGCTCGCGGACTGGGAGGAACACGAGGACGCGGAGCCAGGTCAGCCAAGGGCCTGACCTACGCCCAGCGCTCGACCGCCTGCGGACGTGCCGAGGGTGCCGCCCCGGTGGACCCGCGTACGACGAGCTCCGGCCGGAACACGTACTCGGCCCGAGGGCCCGGACGGCCGGCGATCTCGTCGAGCAGGGCGCGCACGGCAGCCTGCCCCATCGCGGACACCGCCTGGCGCACCGTGGTGAGCGGCGGATCGGTGAACGCCACGAGCGGCGAGTCGTCGTACCCGACCACGGACACGTCCCGCGGGACGTCGAGCCCGCGCGCCCGCACCGCACGGACAGCGCCGAGGGCCATGAGGTCCGACCCGCAGGCGATCGCCGTCGTTCCACGGTCCAACAGCCGGTCGGCCGCCGCGTGCCCGCCCTCGACGCTGAACAAGGAGTACTCGACGAGGTCGTCCACGCTGTCGGCCGCGGGCAGGACGCCCTGCTCCCATAGTGCACGGACACCCCGTCGGTAGCCCTCGACCTTGCGCACCACGGGGACGTACCGCACCGGGCCCACCGCGAGCCCGATGCGGCTGTGGCCCAGGGACGCGAGGTGCGCGACGGCGAGCTCCATGGACGCCACGTCGTCGTTGGACACGAACGGCGCGTCCAGCCCGTCCACGGGACCGTTGACGAACACGACGGGCAAGGGGCGGGCCACCAGCCGCCGGTAGCGCTCGCGGTCGGCCAGCGTGTCGGCGTGCAGACCGGAGACGAACACGATGCCGGACACACCCCGCTCGAGCAGCATCGCGACGTAGTCGTCCTCGGACAGCCCACCGGGCGTCTGCGTGCACAGCACCGGGGTGAACCCGTGCTGGGCGAGCCCGGTCTCGATGACCTGGGCGAACGCCGGGAAGATCGGGTTGTCCATCTCGGGCAGGACGAGCCCGACCAGGCCGGCCCGGCGTACGCGCAGACGTTCGGGCCGCTCGTACCCGAGCACGTCGAGCGCCGTGAGCACGGCCTGGCGCGTGTCCTCGGCCACCCCGGGGCGCGCGTTGAGCACCCGGCTCACCGTCGCCTCGCTCACCCCGGCCTTGGCCGCGATGTCGGCGAGGCGGGGCTGGGTCATGGCACGAAACCGTACAGCAGGTCTGAAACGCCTTTCTGAAACACGTTTCAGACGATGGAAACGCCTTTCTGGCGCTTCTAGGACGATCCCCCACCAGACATGACCAGGCGGGACGCAAGACCCGGGGTGTTGCGTCTGTCACAGAACGGGTAGGGTCCCCGGACCTCCACTCGGACCGTCCGGCACGTTCCTGCCGGTGGAAGGACGAAAAGCGCATGGCCAGTGTCACGTACGAGAAGGCGTCCCGTGTCTACCCAGGGACCACCAGCCCCGCGGTCGACAAGCTCGACCTCCAGGTCGAGGACGGCGAGTTCCTCGTCCTCGTCGGCCCCTCCGGTTGCGGCAAGTCCACCTCGCTGCGGATGCTCGCGGGCCTCGAGGACGTGGACGAGGGCCAGATCTCCATCGGCGACAAGGACGTCACGCACCTCGCGCCGAAGGACCGCGACATCGCGATGGTGTTCCAGAACTACGCGCTGTACCCGCACATGACCGTCGCGGAGAACATGGGCTTCGCGCTCAAGATCGCCGGTGTGTCCAAGGACGAGAAGGACCGCCGCGTCAACGACGCCGCCAAGCTTCTCGGGCTCGAGGAGTACCTCGCCCGCAAGCCCAAGGCGCTCTCCGGTGGCCAGCGTCAGCGGGTCGCGATGGGTCGCGCCATCGTCCGGGAGCCACAGGTCTTCCTCATGGACGAGCCGCTGTCCAACCTCGACGCCAAGCTCCGCGTCCAGACGCGCACCCAGATCGCGTCCCTGCAGCGCCGCCTCGGCGTCACCACCGTGTACGTGACGCACGACCAGGTCGAGGCCATGACGATGGGTGATCGGGTCGCGGTGCTCAAGGACGGCATCCTGCAGCAGGTCGACACCCCGCGCGCGATGTACGACGAGCCCGCGAACATGTTCGTGGCCGGGTTCATCGGCTCGCCCGCGATGAACCTCATCGAGGCGCCGCTCACCGAGGGCGGCGTGAACGTGGCCGGGCACGCGGTCGCCCTCGGCCGCGAGCTGCTCGCCCGCGCCCGCGAGGGCGGCGAGAAGGACATCGTGCTCGGTGTGCGTCCCGAGTCGTTCAGCGTCTCCCCCGACGGCATCCCCGTCACCGTCAACGTCGTCGAGGAGCTCGGCCCTGACGCGTTCCTCTACGGCACGTTGAGCCTGGAGGGCAGGGACGTCGAGATCATCGCGCGCGTCGACCCGCGCCGGCCACCGGCGAAGGGCGAGGAGGTCCACCTGTCCGTCCAGCCGGGCGAGGCGCACGTGTTCAGCCCGAAGACGGGCGAGCGCCTGGGCTGAGGCCGCTGCCGCCGACCGGCCGCTGGTCGGCAGGTCGGCCGCGACCTCCCGCTGGGTTTCTGAAGCGGCACCCGCACATCCTCCCCCCGCCCCTCACGGGGGAGGATGTGCGGGTGCCGCTTCAGATCCTCGCCGCGCCGGACGACCCGGCGCTGCTCGACCTACCGTGGTCGACGCCGCTGGAGCGCTGGCCCGCGGATCAGCTGGTCGCGCTTCCCCGCGGCATCTCCCGGCACGTCGTCCGGTTCGTGCGGCTCGGCGACCGGGTGTACGCGGTCAAGGAGGTCAGCCAGGACCTGGCCCAGAAGGAGTACCGCCTGCTCCGCGAGCTGGAGCGGCGGGACGTCCCCGCGGTGGAGGCCGCGGCGGTCATCTCGGGCCGGACGGCCCCGGACGGCGAGCCGCTCGAGCCCGCGCTCATCACCCGGCACCTGCAGTACTCGCTGCCCTACCGGGCGCTGTTCAGCCAGACGCTGCGCCCCGACACGCTGAACCGCCTGCTCGACGCGCTGGCCGTGCTCCTCGTCCGGCTTCATCTCGTCGGGTTCTTCTGGGGGGACTGCTCACTGTCGAACACGCTGTTCCGGCGGGACGCCGGCGCGTTCGCCGCGTACCTGGTGGACGCCGAGACCGGCGAGATGCACGGCTCGCGCGCGAGCACCGGGCAGCGCCACCACGACCTCGACATCGCGCAGACGAACGTGTTCGGCGAGCTGCTCGACATCGAGGCCAGCGGGCTGCTGCACCCCTCGGTCGACCCGGCGACGACGGCGCACGAGGTCGTCCGGCGGTACGAGGGCCTCTGGGAGGAGCTGACCCGACCCGAGACCCTGCCCTCCGGAGAGCGCGAGCGGGTGGACGCCCGGCTGCGGCGCCTCAACGAGCTGGGCTTCGACGTGGCCGAGCTGCACATGCAGAGCGACGGCTCCGGATCCGAGGTCGTCGTACAGCCGAAGGTCGTCGACGCCGGCCACCACTCCCGGCGGCTGATGAGGCTGACCGGTCTCGACGTCCAGGAGAACCAGGCGCGGCGGCTGCTCAACGACCTCGACTGCTTCCGCGCGTCCCTTGGCGGCGAGTCGTCCGACCTGGACGAGGAGATCATCGCGCACCGCTGGCTGGCGGAGGCGTTCCACGCGACGGTGCAGGCCATCCCGCCCAAGCTGCGCGGCAAGCGCGAGCCCGCCGAGCTCTTCCACGAGATCCTCGAGCACCGCTGGTACCTGTCGGAGGCGGAGGGGCGCGAGGTGCCGCTCGAGGACGCAGCCAGGTCGTACGCACAGACCGTGCTGCCGTTCAAGCCCGACGAGAAGGCCGTCCTCGGCTCCCGGATCGGCACCCCGACCCAGCGGTACGACCCGACCGCGGATCCGGGGACGTACCCGGGCGCCTAGACGGGGGCCAGCGGTCAGCCGGCGCGGCTCAGCCTGCCTGCCGGCCCAGGCTGCTCAACCTGCCTGCCGGGCCAGCCGGCGGAAGCGCGCCACCTCGTGCAGCGCCACGCCCGCGGCGACGCTCGCGTTGAGCGACTCGACGGCGCTCACGATCGGGATGCGGACGAGCAGGTCGCACGTCTCGGTCACGAGCCGGGACAGCCCACGACCCTCTGCCCCGACGACGAGGACGAGCGGCTCCGTCGCGATCTCCAGGTCCTCGACGTCCGTCGCGGCCCCGGCCGCGAGCCCGACGACCGTGAGGCCCGCGTCCTTGTACGTGCGCAGCGCCCGCGTCAGGTTCGTGGCCCGGGCCACCGGGACCCGCGCCGCCGCACCGGCGCTCGTCTTCCACGCCGAGGCCGTCATCCGCGCGGCACGCCGCTCAGGGACGACGACGCCGTGCCCCCCGAACGCGCCCACCGACCGGACGACCGCACCGAGGTTGCGCGGGTCGGTCACCCCGTCGAGCGCGACAAGCAGCGGCGTCGCGCCGGCCTCGCGGGCCCGGGCGACCAGGTCGTCCGGATGCGCGTAGTCGTACGGCGGGACCTGCAGCGCGATCCCCTGGTGGGGCGCGCCGTCGGTGAGGCGGTCCAGCTCAGTACGGGGCACCTCGAGCAGGGCGAGGCCGGTGTCGGCCGCGGTCTGCACGCACTCCCGGACGCGCTGGTCCATCTCCACCCGCTCCGCAACGTAGAGAGTCCGGGAGGGGATGCCTGCGCGCATCGCCTCGACGACCGCGTTGCGCCCCACCACCATCTCCGGGGCAGAGCCGCCACCGGCACGTCGGGCAGACCTGGCGTTCTTCTCCTTGCGGGCGGCGGAGGCCGCCTTGCGCTGGGCCGGGTGGCCGGTGCGTTGGCGAGCCGCGGGGGTCGGCCCCTTGCCTCGCAGCGCCCGGCGTCCCTGGCCGCCGGAGCCGAGTGCCGCTCCCTTGCGGTGGCTGCTTGCCTTGTTGCCCCGGCCGCCCTGGCCACCGCCTTTGCCGCCTGCCATCTCACTCCTCCGGGATGATCGTGAGGCCGGAGTGGACGGATCCCGTTCACTCCGCCCTCACGATCACGGTTAGGTGTCCAGCGTCCAGCGAGGACCGGCAGGGGTGTCCTCGATGACGACACCGGCCTTGCTGATCCGGTCCCTGATCGCGTCCGCGGTGGCGAAGTCCTTGCGGGCGCGGGCGTCCTGCCGCTGCTCGAGCAGCGCCCCGACGAGCGCACCGACCGTCTCGCGTAGCCGGTCGCCCTCACCGCCGGCCCGCGCGGCCCAGCCCGGGGCGTACGGGTCGAGCCCGAGCACGTCGAGCATCGCGCGCACGTCGCCCGCCACGGCGGGGAGCGCGCCCGCGTCGTCGCCCTCGGCAAGCAGCCGGTTGCCCTCTCGGACGCCCTCCTGCAGCACGGCCAGCGCCGCGGGCACGCCGAGGTCGTCGTCCATCGCGTCGGCGAAGGCCTGCGGCGGTGTCGCGGACGGCTGCACCGGCCCGCACCGCTCGCCGGCACGCTCGAGAAACCCCTCGATGCGGCGGAACGTGGCGCCGGCCTCGACGAGCGACTCCTCGGAGTACTCGATGCTGCTGCGGTAGTGCGCGGCCACCAGGTAGTAGCGCAGGTCGATGGGCCGTGCGCGCTTGACGACCTCGGAGACGAGCAGCGAGTTGCCCAGCGACTTGCTCATCTTCTCGCCGGACGTGGTCACCCACGCGTTGTGCAGCCAGTACCGGGCAAAGTCCTGCCCGGCCGCGCACGACTGCGCGCGCTCGTTCTCATGGTGCGGGAAGCGCAGGTCGAGCCCGCCGCCGTGGATGTCGAACGTGTCGCCGAGGTACTTCGCCGCCATGGCCGAGCACTCGAGGTGCCAGCCCGGGCGTCCACGGCCCCACGGCGTCGGCCAGGTCGCGGTCTCCGGCTCACCCGGCTTGGCGCCCTTCCAGAGCGCGAAGTCGCGCGGGTCACGCTTGCCGCGCGGGTCGGCGTCCTCGGCCGGCTCCATGTCGTCGAGCCGCTGCCGGGAGAGCGACCCGTACGAGGGCCAGGACCGGACGTCGAAGTACACGTCGCCGGAGCCGTCCGCGGCCGGGTACGCGTGCCCGCGGTCGACGAGCTCCTGCATGAGCGCGACCATCTCGGTCACGTGCCCGGTGGCCCGCGGCTCGTACGTCGGGTGCTCGCAGCCCAGGACCTCGTACGCCTCGCGGAAGGCGCGCTCGTTCTCGAACGACCAGTCCCACCAGGGACGACCCGCCTCGGCGGCCTTCGCGAGGATCTTGTCGTCGATGTCTGTGACGTTGCGGATGAAGGTGACCTCGTACGCGGACCGCTCCAGCCACCGGCGCAGCACGTCGAACGCGAGCCCTGACCGGATGTGGCCCACGTGCGGCGGCGACTGGACGGTGGCACCGCACAGGTACACGGACACCCGTCCCGGCTGCAGGGGGACGAAGTCGCGCACGGCGCGTGCGCTGGTGTCGTACAGGCGGAGGGTCACGCGACCAGGGTAGGCGAGCCGGGGCTCAGGACTCGGCGCCGAGGTCGTCGGCCTCGGGATCCTCGTCGGTGGCCCCGGAGAGCCAGTCGAGCCGGCGCAGGATGATCCCCTCGCGAAGAGCCCAGGGGCAGACCTCGACCTCGGGGACGTCGAACAGGTCGAGAGCGGCGTCCGCGACGATCGCCCCGGCGAGGAGCTGGGGGGCACGGCTCGCGGACACCCCGGGGAGCTTGGCCCGCTCGGAGGACTCCATGCCTGCCAGCTTGGGGAGCCACTCGACGAGATCGGAGTGGCTCAGCGTGCGCCGGACGAACATGCCGTCGCCCGAGGGCGCGGCGCCGGCGATGCGGGCGAGCGAGCGGAACGTCTTCGAGGTCGCCACGGCGAGGTCGGCGTGCCCGTACCGGACGACGTCGCCCACCGCCCGCGCGACCTGGGCCCTCACGTGCTTGCGCAGCGCCCGTACCTCGTCGGCGCCGGGGGGGTCGCTGCGCAGCCACTCCCGGGTGAGCCGCCCGGCTCCCATGGGGAGCGAGGTGGCGGCGTCCGGCTCCTCGTCCACGCCCGAGGCGATCTCGAGGGACCCGCCGCCGATGTCGAGCACGAGCAGCCGGCCGGCGGACCACCCGAACCAGCGCCGGACGGCGAGAAAGGTCAGCCGGGCCTCGTCCCCCCCGGTGAGCACCTGCAGGTGGGTCCCGGTCTTCTGCTGGACGCGGGCGATCACGTCCTCGCCGTTGCTCGCCTCGCGGACGGCCGAGGTGGCGAACGCGAGGAAGTCCTGGACGCCCTTGTCCTCGGCGACCTCGAGCGAGTCAGCGACGACCTCCACCAGACGGTCCGCGCCCTTGCGGGAGATGGCGCCCTTGTCGTCGAACAGCTCGGCCAGACGCAGGTCGACCTTGTGTGAGTACGCCGGGAGCGGCCGGGCCCCCCGGTGCGCGTCGACGACGAGCAGGTGGACCGTGTTGGAGCCCAGGTCCAGCACTCCGAGTCGCATGGGTGCGACGCTACCGCCTCACCCGAGGCTGATCCCGCGCACCGTGCCGCTCGCACGCGCCGGCCCGGAACCGCCCGTCGGGGACGCCTGCCGCAGGGAGAGCAGGCGTCCCCTCACGACGAGCCGAGGGGGGACGTCCGCGCCGGCGGACCCGCCTCGTCGTACGGTCGCGGGGCGACCCCAGAGCGCGGCCCGGCTGCTCCGCAGGCCCAGGCCGCGTTCTGATCCGGACACCGTAAGCCCCATGAGGCCACAAAACAACCGAATCGGGCATCTCGCGCGTACCAGGCAGGCTCCCGCCGGCCCCTCGACGGGCTCCCGGCGGCCCGCGTTCAGGGGATCGTGTGGGCCAGCGACCGGGCCGCCTGGCGGACTCGGGCGGCGACCCGTGCGGCGCTGCCGTTCTCTGCCGTGAGGACGACCCCGACGGCGGCGACGAGGTGGGTGCCGAGCACGGTGCCGGCGGCGACGGCGCTCGCCCCGGGCAGCACCGGCACGGACGAGGAGGCCCAGCCACGCTGGCGTGCCCGCGCCACCCCGGGAGGCTCGCCAGGACGCGCGGCGCCCGCGGCGAGGATGGCCTGCCCGACGGCCCCGCGGTGCAGCGGCTGGCGCAGGCCGGTGCGGTACCGGACGTGGGCCATGGTGTGACGGGGCTCGACGCTCGCGACGGTCACGACCTCGGACTCGTCCGGCACGGCGAGGAACGCGGTGGCCCCGACGTCGTCCGCGAGCGCGGACAGCTCGCTCGTGGCCGCGGCCTCGAGGTCGCCGAACGCCGACCGGGCCAGGGTCACGAGACCGAGCGAGCAGCCGTACCTGCCGTCGAGGTGACGGCGCACCAGGTGGTGGTCGGCCAGCGTCCGCAGGACCCGGTACACGATCGAGCGGTGCAGCCCGAGCCTCTCGGCGATCTCGCCGACGCTCTGCGGCTCGTCACGGTCGGCGAGTGACTCGAGGACCAGCAGCCCGCGGTGCAGCGTCTGGGAGGCGGGGCGGCTCAGCCTCTCTTCCCCCGTGTCTGCCGTCACCGTCACTCATCCTCCTGCCGGTCGTGGTCGACATGACAACGACGTCGACAGCGGACGGGTCACGCGGGCGCGCTTGTGAAGGCGGAGAGGTGGCCGAGGCGGTCGGGTCAGCCCGGGACCACGAGCGCGGTCGCGACGGCTGCGATGCCCTCACCGCGTCCGGTGAGGCCGAGACCGTCCGTCGTCGTGGCGGACACCGACACCGGGGCACCACCCACCGCACCGGACAGGGCGTGCATCGCCTCGTCGCGGCGGGGGCCGAGCCGGGGACGGTTGCCGATCACCTGGACGGCAAGGTTGCCGACGTGCCAGCCGGCGCCGGTGAGCCGACGCGCCGTCTCGGACAGCAGCACGAGACCGGACGCGCCGGACCACTGCGGCTCCGACGTGCCGAAGTGCTCGCCGAGGTCGCCGAGCCCGGCCGCGGAGAACAGCGCGTCGCAGCAGGCGTGGGCGACCACGTCCCCGTCGGAGTGCCCGGCGAGCCCGTCCTCCCCGGGCCAGTGCAGCCCGGCCAGCCACAGCTCGCGCCCCGGCTCGAACGGGTGGACGTCCACCCCGACCCCGACCCGCGGTACGGCGAACGGCTGCCGTGCGCCTGGTCGCTCCTGCTCAGCAGCCACGAACGGCCCGCCGCCGGGAGAGCACGGCCTCGGCGAGCACGAGGTCGAGCGGGCGGGTGACCTTGAACGCCTCTTCGGACCCGGGCACCGTGACGACGGCGATGCCGAGCCGCTCCACCAGGCCCGCGTCGTCGGTCGCGTCCGAGGCCGCGGTCTCGTGCGCGCGGGCGAGCACGTCACGCCGGAAGCCCTGCGGGGTCTGGACGGCCCGGAGCGCGGAGCGGTCCAGCGTCTCGGCCACCTCGCCGTCCTCGCCGATGCGCTTCACCGTGTCCGCGACAGGAACCACGGGGACGACGGCGTCCGCCCCCCGCTGGACTGCTGCCACAACGGCGTCGACCAGCTCCACGGGGGCCAACGGCCGGGCGGCGTCGTGGACGAGGACGACAGAGACGTCCGGAGGAAGGGAGGCCAGGGCGGAGCGCACCGACTCCTGCCGGGTGGTTCCGCCCTCGACGACGAGGACGTCCGCGCCCCCCTCGTACCCGGTGAGCAGGGCCTTGACGTCGGCGACCCCACCGGGTGGCGCGGCGACGACCACGAGGTCGACGAGCCGGGCCTCGGCCAGACCGCGGACGGCATGGGAGAGCATCGGGAGACCGCCGAGCGGGCGCAGCGCCTTGGGGGTGCCCGGCCCGAGTCGCTCGCCCCGTCCGGCCGCGGGCACGATCGCCGCGACCGTACCGCCGGAGGTCATGCGCGCCGCCGGCCCCCGGGGAGCACGGCAGTGATCACAGGCGGGACCGCGGGAGAGGTGTCGCTGAGGATCGTCAACGTGACCGCGTCAGGAGGCGAGGACCTCGTCGAGGAGCGCCTCGGCCTTGTCCTCGTTCGTGTTCTCGGCGAGCGCGAGCTCGCTGACCAGGATCTGGCGCGCCTTCGCGAGCATGCGCTTCTCGCCGGCGGACAGGCCACGGTCGCGCTCGCGACGCCACAGGTCACGAACGACCTCGGCCACCTTGATGACGTCGCCGGAGGCAAGCTTCTCGAGGTTCGCCTTGTACCGGCGGGACCAGTTCGTGGGCTCCTCGGCGTGGGGGGTACGCAGGACCTCGAAGACCTTGTCCAGGCCCTCCTGGCCGACCACGTCCCGGACGCCGACGAGATCGACGTTGTCCGCGGGGACTCGCACCGTCAGGTCACCCTGAGCGACCTTGAGGACGAGGTAGGTCCTGTCCTCGCCTTTGATCGTGCGGGTCTCGATGGCTTCGATGAGCGCAGCCCCGTGGTGGGGGTAAACGACAGTCTCGCCGACCTTGAACGTCATGTGCCAGGTACCCCTTCCGTGGCCTCCAAGACTAGCACGCCGCCGTGACGACCACTACGAAGGCACGCGTCGTTTGCGCAGGTCAGGGGATTGACAACGAGCGGAAAGCATGCTCCGCAGGGGTGCACGCGCAACGTTTCGCGCGCGATACTGGGTGCACGGCGACGGGACGCTCTACCACGCTGCGTCGCCGTCACGTCCACCCAGCGTCGGAGGTGACGTCCTCCGTGACACGTTCCGGCTCCTCCCCCGACGACGACCTGCCGCCGGTCGAGGTCGACGTCCCGGACGACGCGCGCGAGCTCGACGCCGACGTGCTGGCGTACTACCGCGAACAGCACGAACGGTTCCCCGGGCACGACCAGGTCGGCGCCCCGGAACGGGTCGGGTGGTGGCGGTTCGCCAGGATCCTGCCCTTCGTCCTGGCCGCCCTCATGGTCGCCGTGGTCACCGCCGGGACGCTCACGCTGCTCGGCCCCAGACCCTCCGTCCGCCCGCCGGCCTCGGAGCTGGCGGACCGCCCGACGGCCGCCCCCGGCGACGTCGGCGGGCTGCTCCCGGACGCGACGGTGATGTCCCAGGGGCGGGAGCGGCCGGTGCGTGACCTGCGGCCCGCCGTGCTGGCGGTGGTCGGGCCGGAGTGCGGGTGCGCCGAGGCGCTACGCAGCGTCCACCTGCAGGCCTCCGAGTTCGAGCTGCGGATGTACCTCGTGGCTCCGCCCGAGGACGCGTCCGCGGTACGCCGGCTCGCGTCCCACGCCGGGCTGGGCACGGTGTCGACCGTGGTCGACACGCACCGGCAGGTCGTTCCCGCGTACACCGACGGCGCCCCCACGTACGTCCTCGTGCACGCCGACGGCGTGGTGCGCGAGATCCTCACCGACGTGTCCCCTGCCGACCGCCTCGAGCTGCACCTCGCACCACTGAGCGACCCCGGCGTCCGCGGGTGACGCCGGGCTCGGCATCCGCCCGCTCGCCACGCCCGGGTGCTGTCCGCGAGGGTGTCGTGGGCCTGGTCCTCGCCTGCCATCCCGCACCGGCCGCCGCGGTCACCGTGGTGGCGGGCGCGCTCGCCGCCGGTGCCGGTCGTGGCGCCGCCGGGACGGCCACCACGGTGGCCGCGGTGCTCGCGGGTCAGCTGTCCATCGGCTGGTCCAACGACTGGCTCGACGTGCGGCGTGACGTGGCGTCCGGCCGGGCGGACAAGCCGCTGGCGCGCGGCACTCTGTCGCCGCGCGTGGTCGCGGTCGCCGCGGGGCTTGCCGCGCTCGCGTGCGTCCCGCTGTCGATCGCCAACGGGGTCGCCGCAGGGCTCGTCCACCTCGTCGCCGTCGCCTCCGCCTGGACGTACAACCTCGGGCTCAAGGCCACCGCGGCCTCGTTCGTGCCCTACGCGGTGAGCTTCGGGCTGCTGCCTTCGGTGGCCACGCTCGGGCTGCCCGGGCACCCGTGGGCGCCGGCCTGGGCCACCACGGCGGGCGCACTGCTCGGCGTGGCCGCGCACGCGGCGAACGTGCTCCCGGACATGGACGACGACCTCGCCGCCGGGATCCGTGGCCTGCCGCACCGGCTGGGCGCGACAGGCGCGCGACGGACGGCGGCAGGGCTGCTCGTCCTGGCGACGGCCGTGCTC